>NC_022521.1:1500000-1595994 GCF_000591035.1 Aeropyrum camini SY1 = JCM 12091
CTAGCGCTGATGAGGCCATACAAGCAATCAGCAACCTGAAGGGGAGGATAGTTGTAGTCACAACATCATCCATGGCAAAAACCCTGGGGGAGTGGGCCAGGAGCCGTGGGGGAGGAATAGTAGTTATAGATGTGGACAGTAAAGCCCCAGGGATGCAGATGGGCTGCTAAATAAGCCCTCTAAAGAGCGTGACTCCATAAGTGGGGTGAAGGGAGGCGGTGTCGACCAAGGTAGAGGATAGAATGCTGAGCATAGAGGACATACTCCAGAGGAACGTGTGGGACGTTGCTGAGGACCCCCACATAGAGATCCCCAGGGGCGCCGAAAACCAGAGGGGAATACCTAAAAAGGCCCTCGCGCTTCTATGCCCTGCTGCATGCTATACGGAAATGGGCGAGGAGCTTCTCTTCAGCTATGAAGGATGCGTTGAGTGTGCCCTCTGTAGGGTTATAACTCCTAAAGACAAGATTTCATGGAGATACCCGAGGAGCGGTAGGGGGATACAGTATAGGTTCACTTAGCTCGATGCTCGATAGAGAAGAGCATCAACTCAGACTAGCCATACCAACCCACTTTTTGGGTTAGAGTTGCATAGAGGTTGGGCTTAAATTTTAAGACTCCTAGCGTGGGTTCGCGTTTATGAGGTGGTCAGCGTTTGTGGCGGCTGACAGGCTCGATCCATGGGGGGCAGTCGAGATAAAGGATTATGATAGGCTTTTGCACACGTTTGGTATTAGACCTTTCAGCGATATTCTGCCTCTACTGCGCAGGGTTGGTATGGAGCCTAGCATCCTAATGAGGAGAGGCATAATCTTTGGTCATAGGGACTTCGACAAGATCTTAGAGGCGAAGGCTAGGGGCGAGCCTGTTGCAGTGCTGACGGGATTCATGCCTAGCGGGAAGTTCCACTTCGGCCACAAACTCACAGTAGACCAGCTCATATACCTCCAGAGGAATGGTTTCAAGGTTTTTATAGCCATAGCCGATGCAGAGGCTTTCGCAGTTAGAAGGATAGGTAGAGATGAGGCTGTGAAGATAGCTGTTGAGGAGTATATAGCTAACATGATAGCCCTGGGCCTCGACCCTAAGGATACGGAATTCTACTTCCAGACTAACAGGGGAACACCGTACTACAGGCTAATCCAGCTATTCTCAGGGAAAGTTACAGCTGCAGAGATGGAGGCTATCTACGGCGGGCTTACACCCGCAAAGATAATGGCCTCGCTAACCCAGGCGGCCGACATACTCCACGTACAGCTTGAGGAGTACGGCGGCTACCGATACGTAGTAGTTCCTGTAGGCGCAGACCAAGATCCCCACCTAAGGCTCACAAGAGACCTGGCCGATCGTATGACGGGCGTGGTAGAGCTTGAAAGGCCCGCCAGCACGTACCACAAGCTCCAGCCAGGTCTTGACGGGAAGAAGATGAGCAGTAGCAGGCCAGACTCCACTATATTCCTCACAGACCCTCCAGAGACTGCTAGGAGGAAACTCTTCAGAGCTCTGACAGGAGGCAGGGCAACGGCTGAAGAGCAGAGGAGACTGGGCGGCATACCCGAGATATGTAGCGTGTATCACATGGACCTATACCACCTGATGCCTGATGACGATGAAGTGAAGCACATATACACTAGCTGCAGACTCGGGAAAATACTATGTGGAGAATGCAAGCAGATAGCTTGGGAAAAGCTGGAGAGATTCCTAGCGGATCACCAGAGAAAGCTTGAGAAGGCTAAAGACATAGCTTGGAAACTAGTGGATCCCCCAAAATTCTAATTCGAGAAATCTTAGAAACCCTAATAAACACACCATACTCGAAGAACCCGGGAATGGGGATGAAGAGACGCTTTAGGGCCGAAGCCAGGATGGGGAGAGTACCCTCGCCTGACCCCCAATATAGAACCCAAACCTCCTGGAGAGGAGGAGAAGAATAAATCTTTCTTTACTCGGGCAAGACATCGACGGAGAATATTTTGAATATTTACCATAACCTTCCCATTCTCCTAATTTCTAAAAGTACGGAGTAATTGGATGAGAGGCGGAGTCCAGGGTTCCTGAGGGCCCTAGGCCCGAAACCGGAGTTAGGAGCAGGGAGCCGAGCTCATGTAGGCCCGAGAAGCGTGGGCGGAGGAGCCCGAGCGTGAGCAGCCCGAGAGACTAGGCCGGCCGGCTCTCCGCCCCCAGGGTCTCTCCAAGGCGGTGGGGGGCCGCCTTGGAGGCCCTTTCGGAGCCCCCCGAGGGCTAGTCTCTCGGGCTGCCTAATGCTCGGGTCTCCCCGCCATAGGCCTCTCGGGCCCTGTTGGGCTCGGCCCCTGGCATCCGGTTTCGGGTGGTCCAGGGCCCTCAGGAACCCTGGACTCCTGTGTGCTTATTGTGGGCCTTTGCTTATAATGTGTTAAGGTGCTTATTGTGGGCCTACAGGTTTATAAGGGGGGGTTTAGTGAAGGCTTTTCCCCTCCTTGTGTAATAGTAAGTTGTGTGTTGTGGGTGTGGTCTGCTTGTCGAGGATTTCAGCGGTTCTTCTCGCCGCTGCCCTACTTGGCTACGCCGCCAGTATTGCTGGCTATTTCGAGTACTCTACTGGCTCTGGTGTTTGCGAGATTGGTGACGTCGGTTTAGCTGTTGTCGATTGCTCCAGTGTTTATAGTATTCCCCAGGCTGTGTTGTTTGGCGTTGTTCATTTGAGCGTGATTGCTCCAGTGTATTTTACTTTTTTGTCTCTAGCGGCGTTGGCCTACTGGGTTAAGGGCTCTAGGATTTTCCTTTACTCCACGACAATTCTCTCCCTCGTAGGTGCAGTCATGGTTCCCTACCTAGTTTATCTGGAGGTTTTTGTGGCCGGTGCTTTCTGTCTCTGGTGCACGGTGATGCATTTATCCATATTGTCGGCGCTGGCCCTTTCTCTCCTATGTTTGAGGGCTTGCGGCTAGTGTTTATTTATCTGGGAGGGCAACTTGACGGGCTATGGAGGGGTATCTGCGGGTGGTTGATTTGGAGCAGGGCGTTTCGAAGGATTTCGAGGGGGAGGCTAGGATAGGGAGGGTTGTTAAAGACTTTCTGAGGCTTAGCCTTAAACCTGAGGACTTCTCAAGCCCTGTGGCCCTTCAGATGGCTATTTCGAGGCTCTACGAGGGTATGATGAGGATGATGGAGAGGGGAGGCCCCCAGCCGACTTATGTTGCTGAGGTTAGGTTTACGGATGACATGGGCAATCCGGTTGTGATAGCTGTGGAGCTAGGACCGGAGACACCGCCTTTCTCGAGGGACAGGGTTAAGGCTAGGATTAGGGTCGAGCTCTACGAGGATTAGGCCCTGGGGCGCTATCTCCTCTTCCGCCTCCTCCGCCTCTCCTCGGCCTCCTCGACGAACACGCCAACACCGAGGAGCTTCCTCACTATCTCGTCTAAGAACCTTATGTGAGTCCCCTTCTGCCCCAGCATAGGGCCCATATGCTCTTTACCCACCTTTATTTTGAGCTGGGGACCAGCGAAGTCGAAGTCTATGACGTGCTTGTGTATCCAGCTGACTGGGTGTACCGCCCTGACTATCTCCTTCAAGTCTAGAGTATGCTCTATAGCCCTGATTTTAAGTCCTGTATCACCCTCTATCTTCTCGATCCTCTCGCCGCCCTTGCCGATGAAACGGCCCAGGTGGCCTTCTTTAACTATGACAAGCACGTCGGGGACGTGGTCGCTTTCAATACCCCATCTCCTCTTCGCGTCCTGGAGGTCGACGGCTGTAATTATGTCTGCGTCTGGCGAGTGTACCCGGGCAGCCTCTATAACTTCTTTTTCAGCCTGGTTTAACTCCCTCTTCCTCATCAGCAGCTCCATGAGCATTTTGACTCCTCTCTTTGCACCTGGCCTAACAATATCCTTTAACCCCAGATCAACGACCTCAGCGGTGGGCTCGTTGCTAAGGATCTCCCTGGCCATACTAGCACCATCCATTCCCGGCTCGACTGTCCTCTGGAACACAGGATCCCCGATGACTATCAGCTTGCTCCCCGTGCCGAGCCTCGTGATAATCTCCACTATAGCCTCGGGTGGCATGCTCTGCGAGTCGTCCACTATAATGACGCTGCTGTCGAACGTTCTACCCCTCAGGAAATGTGGGTCTACGAGAACGAGGCTCTCGCTCGACAACACCTCCCTGACCCTCTCCTCCCCTAGGAAACCCGAGAGGATGTCCATTAGATATTCTGCGGCAAGCCTTCTATATGACTGGGCGTCAGTCATAACTGTTAGTTCTCGCCCCGTAACAACATCTATAACTGGCCTTGCGAGGACTACCCTCCTAAACTTGCCCTCGGCAACCATTGCTATCCCGTAGATTATGGAGAATAGACTCTTCCCTGTGCCGGTGGGGCCGAAGACGCCGACTAAGTCCACGTCGGAGAGAAGAGCTTCTTTAAGCTCCTTCTGACCCTCGCTCCTAGGTTCTAGCGCGTCGAAGAGCCCCTTAAACTTCTCGAGACCCTCCACCATGTCCACCCAGGAATAGACATAACTATACTATCCCAGGCCAATATTCGCTAGAGGGGATTTCCTGGAGATTCAAGCCGGGGTGTACTAGCTGGTGCTCAGATACGGGGCAAGGGAGATCAGGGCTCTGCTGGAGGCGCTTGAGGCGGCCGAAAAGAGGAAGCCTGCCCAGGTTAGTAAGAGAGAGATCTTCGCCCGCCACGGCCTTATCGGCTCCAAGTATGACAGGGTTTTCACCGCGATCATGTACAAGATGTTTAGGATGCAGGGGGTTCTCGATAGAACCGTGGCCCATGCTTTGGGATTACCACTTGAAGAGCTACGTGGCTTCGACCCGATGCTAAGACAGGCCCTTAGGCTGGCTGCATATCTTGCCCAGTTCGACGAGACGGGGGACAGGAGTCTTGTCTCAGCTCTCCTCCGCCACGGCCTCCCAATCCTGGCTTCCCGCTACGGGTGGAGAAGGGCTAGACTTGTGCACAAGGTTGTCGAGAGGCTCCTCGACGATCCCTGGAAGCCCTCGACACTGGAGGAAGAGTTCATGGCGAAATATATGGTGCCTACTGACATCGTGCAGATGGCCAGGAGGCTTATTACAGGTGATGAAGAGCTTGAAAGGCTGCTGAACGCGATAAACAGACCGTCAGTAAACAGCGTGAGGGTGAACACGCTAAAAGCGAGCTTTGAAGAAGTCTATAAGACTATAAGATCTAGCGGCCTCTACGCATGGCCTTCAGAGAGAGTAGAGGGTGTAATAAGATACAAGGGACCATTCAACGATACCCTAGCAAAGCTGCTGGCCGAGGGGAAGATAGTGCCGCAGGACGAGTCAAGTGCAGCTGCGGCGCCTCTCCTCAGCCCGATGCCGGGGGAGCTAATTCTCGATATGTGTGCCGCCCCAGGCGGTAAAACCACTCACCTCGCCGAACTCTCCAGGCTCCAAGCTAGGATAGTGGGGTTCGACATATACTGGGATAGGCTCAGGAGGATGAAGGCTCTCGTAGAGGCCACAGGCACGGAGCCATCTATAGCAGTGGTGAAGGCGGACGCCGCCAATGCCGCCAGAATAGTGGGTAGAGAGAGCGTGGACAAGGTTCTCCTGGACCCGCCTTGCAGCACCACCGGCGGCCTTCACAAGAATGTGGACGCCCGGTGGAGGCTCAACAGAGAGAGAGTAATGGAGCTTCAGAGGCTTCAAAAGACCCTGTTGGATGCCGCCGTAGAGGTTGTGAAGCCCGGCGGCCTGATACTGTATACGGTGTGCAGCATACTTGCGGAGGAGGGTGAGGATGTTATACTTCACGCCCTAAAAAAGTGGGGTAACCTGGAGTTGGTGCCACTACACGGGCCGTACGAAGAGTCGCCAATACTGCCGGGGACGATGAGGGCCTGGCCCCATAAGCACGGTGTTACAGGCTTTTTCTACGCCCTCCTCAGGAAGAAGGCTTAGCGGCTCCTGGGAAGTCTATGCCCTCTCTATATCTACTCCAGACTACAAGCCCTCTCCACGGCTACAGCGAGAACAGCGAGCCGGAAGAGGGGTGGGGAGGGTTAAACAGGGCTGCACTAGCTGTAGCGGCGTACAACGTGTTCAGGGGGTTTGCGGTCGGCGGCTATATGGCCCTGTTCCCTATGTACATGCGGAGCCTCGGCTACAGCATGGAGAGTATAGGTGGAGTGATCGCCGTTTCAAGCCTGTTCTCCGCACTGGTCTTGCCAGCGCTCGGGGTCTATATAGACAGGATGGGGCCGCGAATATGGGTTATCATAACGGGTATACTCCAGTTCGCTGGAATCGCCATCCTCATTATGGAACCCGGTCTAAGCGGCCTCACAGCCAGCTACCTCTTATTCCTCCTATCGTTTATGGCGGGCCAGCCCTCCAGGATGAGCTTCCTCGCCAGAAGCATAGATGTAAACAGCCTAGGCTACATCGTTGGTGTCACGAGCAGCGTTTTCAGCGCTTCACGGCTTGTTGGGCCAGCAGCGGGAGGCTACATCTCAGGGGCTCTTGGGTTCCGGGGCGCGTTCGAGGTCCTCGCCGCCTCAAGTCTAATGGGTCTCCTGCTATTTACACTACTCTCCACTCGCGTGAATCTCCGCGAGGTTAGCAGGCCTGGGAGCGTTCTAGAGGCGTACTTGAGCCTGATCAAACCAGATGCAGGCTTCGGCAGGTTTCTCGTGTTCATAGGTGTCGACAGGCTGTCGTGGAGCCTCTGGTTCCAAATGCTAACAGCCCACCTCTACAACCACGGCTTCTCCGAGTTCCAGGCCGGGCTGGCGGTGACCGTAAGTGGCGTTGTTCAGACGGCTACCCTGCCCCTGGCTGGCAGGCTTGTCGACAGGTTGGGCGCTGTCCTCGGGCTGGTGGTCAGCGAGGCTGTGGGCGCTCTAACAGCCCTCCTGCTCACGGACCCCACGCCCATAAGGGTCTACATAGCGATGGTTTCTATGGGAGTCTCCATAGCCAGCTGGGTCCCCTCGTACAATAAGATGGTGGCAATGCTTAGGGGGGAGGGCGGGACGGGCTATACCCAGGTGAACACGGTTAGAAGTATATCGGGAGCCCCAGGCCCCTATATAGGCGGACTCTTATACGACGCCCTGTCTCCTATGGCACCCTTCGCCGTCTCGGCGTCCCTGCTCATATTGCTGGCACTTCTAGGGAGAAGGCTGGTTTTGAAGGAGGTTAGGGAGGTTGAACGGCTGCCTGGTCATCTACTCACCGAACCTGTGAAGTCCTATGGATAGCTATGTATGGAGGCATGGTAGGCTGAGGTATATTCTTCCCCTTTCCCTCCTCTTGACATACCCTACTCCCCTCTTCGGCTCAACACCCTCAACACACATAACCACCGGAGGGAAGTCTTGGTATTCAAGCTTGAAGCAGCCATCTATGGTTGAGACTCGAATCTTTGCACCGCGGCTAAGGGCTATGGCACCTATGATAGTCCCCCTCAAGGCGTCTTCCGGTATGTCGAGGTGGGTTGAGGAGGCGCCCATACACCCTCTGGGATGGAGGTAGGCGATGAACACCCTTTTCACCCCTGAGGCGTGGTCCGAGATGAAGATCTTCACAGGCTTTTTACATCCCAAACCTCTCCACCAACCTAATAGCTTGTCAACCGCGTAAACTCGACCCTCACTTTTTGAAGGCAGACCCTCTAACAATTAGGTGTGGTGGCTGTCTTTTGTCGTTTGAAGAAATCTCATACCTGGGGCTAGGGAAAACTGTTACCGCTGAGGAAGCGCTAGCCAACATCAAGGATGGATCCGTCGTTGCCATAAGCGGTTTTAACATGGCTATGACGCCGGAGTACCTCGTCGAGGAGCTTTATAGGCTATACCTGAAAACCGGACACCCAAGGGACCTGTTCATAATTAGCGACACCTTCCCAGGAGTTCCTGGTAGGGGTATAGACAGGATTGCCGAGGACATGTACAGGAGGGGGGAGGAAGGGTTCATCTCGGGGATGCTACTACCCTTCTACGGCTGGAGCAGGACTTTGCAGAAGATGATTATAGAGGAGTGGTTCGAAGCCTACACCTGGAGCATTGGTATAATGGCGTACTGGTTCAGGGAGGTTGGAAGCGGCCGGCCTGGCGTGCTCAGCAGGGTAGGCGTTAACACGTTCCTCGACCCTCGCCTAGGTGGATGCGCGCTCAACGAGAAGGCTAGGAAGGCAGGCAGGGTTAGGGGCAGGATTCTCGAGATAGATGGGAGAGAATATATACTTTACCAGGCTCCCAAGCCGGAGGTCGGCCTCCTACGCGGGTCAACAGCAGATGAGAAGGGCAACGTGAGCATTGAGGACGAGGGGATACAGGGGACCATACTCAACATTGCACAGGCGGTTAAAGCGAGGCCGAGAAGGGGTTTCAACATAGTCCAGGTCCTAAGGGTTGCGAGGTTCGGCAACATACGTGCCAAGAACGTTGCGGTCCCAGGTCCTCTAATAGACTATGTAGTAGTAGCTCCGAGGGAGAAACACTGGCAGGGAGCTTCCATGGATATGGATAGGAGGGTGAGCGGAGAGATAATAACACCCTTATCCCCAGCCTTCGCCGAGCCCCTGCCGCTCGACCACAGGAAGATCATAGCTAGGAGGGTGCTTCTTGAGATGGCCAAGCTTGTGGCGAAGGAGGGCAGACCTATAATAGTCAATCTTGGGGTTGGCATACCCAGCCTTGTAGCCCACGTGGCAGTTGAGGAGGATGTAGCCGAGTACATGGAGATAACCATAGAATCGGGCCCGTGGGGCGGGATACCGTTTACAGGCCCCGACTTTGGACTGGCTATAAGCCCTTACGCTATGCTCAGCATACCTGACCAATTCACAATATACGAGGGAGGCATACTCGACGCCGCCAGCCTTGGATTCCTCCAGGTGGACAGGGAGGGAAACGTGAACTCGAGTATACTGCCTGACAGGCTGCCCGGCCCGGGCGGCTTCTCCGTGATAGCAGCTGGAAGCCCTAACCTGTACTTCGCCGGAGGATTCACCGCTGGTAAGCGAGACATTGTTGCCGAGGAGGGCAGGCTTGTAATCAGGCGGGAGGGGGATATAAGGAAGTTTGTGAGGAGCGTGTACAAGATCCTGTACAACCCCCGCTCAGCCATGGAGTACAACGACCAGGAGGTGCTCTACATAACCGAGAGAGCCGTGTTCAGGCTCGAAAGCGGCGGGCTAAGACTAGTGGAGGTGGCGCCGGGCGTGGACCTAGAGAAGGACGTGCTGAGGCACATGGAGTTCACCCCCCTGATAACAGGGAGAGTCGAAGAGATGGACAAGAGGATATTCAGGGAGAGGAAGATGGAGGTTAAGAAAGAGCTTGAGAAGGCATTGAGGGTATAGCCGCTTCCTCTAACCGTACCACTCCGTGTCTTCCTGTCTCATCGTGGTGCGGTTCCCTCCTCGCCCACACCACCTCTTTTCACTGGGGTGCGGGGTCATAGGGGGCGGTGGAGCCCAGCGGCAAGAGGCTCCCATACACCCCTTGATCTAATGTTTCTGCCCCCCGGGTGCCATTAACTAATAAACCCTGAAGGACCGAGCCTAGAGACTGTGGTGAGTAGGGTATGGCAAAGAGGAAGGCCCAAACGGCGAAAGAGGGCGAGAAGCAGCAGGGGTTTAAGGAGATCATACCAGAGGTTACGGAAAAGCTTGTGGCACAGGCGAGGAGGGAGGTTGAGAGGGAGAAGTGGGTTACACCTCACAAGCTAGCCCAGAAAATGGGGATAAAGGTTAGCATAGCCCGCCGGGTGCTGCGCATTCTCGAAGAAGAAGGGGTGCTAGTCCTCTTCACTAGGAACCGGAGGAGTCCCCTCTACCTACCGAAGAAGAGAGTGCCCACAGCTCCGCCGCGGGGCCTCTAGCCCCCCCGGGAAGCTGGGATAGAAGGGTGTAGAGACCCCCTATGGGGGGTTAGCGCGTTTTGAAGGGGGGTAGTTTAGTCCTAGTCGCTGGTCTAGGGGAGGATAGTGGTAAAACAAGTCTTGCAGCAGGATTGTTGGCTTCGTTCAGATCTCTCGGTCTCGAAGCGAAAGGCTTCAAGCCTGCTGGGGCTACTAACATGTGGCTGCATCCTGAGGTCCTGGAGGAGACGGAGAAGAGGGGCTTCCTGGTAACGTGGGACACCCTAAAGCTCTACAGAGCGTCTGGCGAGGACCTCGATTTGAGGGTTATGAACCCTGTTGCTGGCTTTTCACTCCCGCCATACAAAACCGTGGGCAGTCCGAGCGGCTTCCTACTCTTGCTGGCTGGCAATCTCGCTGTAGTTAGGGTGAGCGAGTGTCTAGCGAGGGGATTGTCCACTATACATTTAATGGCCGACGGCGTGCTACAAGAGGTGCCGAGGGGTGTTAGGAAGGCTCTTGAGGATGCTATCTCCCACATTAAACCTCCTCCCTTCAAGGTGAAGCCCGGTTTTATAGCTGAGGTTCTTGGGGAGCCTGCGTCGAAGGCTGCTGACACCTGCCTGGATAGCCTTTTAAATAGGGGCGGCCTCATTGTTGCAGAGTCAAACAGTGATATAGCCGCCCCTACCAGGGGTGTCCTGGAGAGGTCTAGTGTAGTGCTTGTGTCTGGGTGGGGTAGGGTCTATCTCTTCTCGGGGAGTGTCTGGAGGAGGGCTGTTGAAGCCTCCATGATGGGAGGCGTCCCGTGGGGTGTGAGGACGGGGGATATACTGTCGCTGGCCAGGCCCGAGAGGGTGTTCGACATAAAGCTAACCACCCACGGCGCGCTGGACCCGGAGGATGGTGGGGTGCTGGCCGAGGCCGTGCTGTCTATGCTAGAGGAACGCGTCTAACCGCATCCTACCCAACTTAACGTCCACTATTCTCCTGACTAGCGGGAGGCTAACGTTATAGACGGGGACCCCGTGTACAATGGCGTAGGGCCTGCCGTTGTGGGCGTGTGCATGAACAGCCGCGTCTGGCCTTGCCCTGGAGAGCATCCTCTCCATACTACTGCTATACAAGTAAGGATGTATCTTCGGGTCTTCACCCTCCACAGTGGCCCGGGCCACTCCATAGTGGGTTAGAAGGATGACATAGTCAGCCTCGCGCCGCGCCTCCCTCACGAGCCCCTCGAGAACCCTGGGCCTCCTCCTAAACACGTCGGCCAGCCAAGGCATATTCCTCCTCTGCCACGCAGTCAGCCTGTCTAGAGACCCTGTGGAGCCTACAACAGCGACGCTGCTCCCGCCACAATCACCTGTGTAGACGGAGTCATCCAGCCAAACCACCTCACGGTAAAGCCTGGCCATCTCCTCCCTTTCCCAGTCTTCATTGCCGAACACGCCTACGAACACCGAGCTGTCGAACCTTTCCCTTAACAGTCTAAACGCGGGGGAGAACGCGTGGGCACGTCCCCTCTCGACTAGATCTCCAGCGAGCAAAACCATACACGGCTCTCCGCCACTCCACGATTTCAGGGCGTGGCTGAGCAGGTTAAGGTAGCGCGGGGAGTGGATATCGCCAGTAGCGGCAACCAGCCTCAACAACACAACACCCTGGACGCGGGTCAGCGCTTTGGCCCCACATCACAACCCCC
Organism: Aeropyrum camini SY1 = JCM 12091; assembly: GCF_000591035.1. Taxonomy (NCBI): domain Archaea; kingdom Thermoproteati; phylum Thermoproteota; class Thermoprotei; order Acidilobales; family Acidilobaceae; genus Aeropyrum; species Aeropyrum camini. The sequence goes on from NC_022521.1 coordinate 1,511,543, forward strand.
CAGGCCGGGACGTGAGGGGCTCAGCGACGCCACCCCTCGAAGAGTCAAGAGGGGGGTTCGCACTTCATCCCCCAGCCGTAGTATAGCTTGGGTGCTGGAGGAGAGATAACCTGTATCATACTTTGAGTGCCGATCACCTACCGGTGTATATGATTAGCCTCTCCTCCTCACCGCTACTCTTAACTCTCACGTAGCCGTGGGTCTCTAGCTCCATGAGAATGTTCACTATCTCCCTCCTACTCGCTTTAAGCCCTTCGTTTTCAAGGTAGAGTATGAGGTCGCTCTCCGTTATCGGCGTCTGCCCGTTCTTAGTCCTCTTGACTATGGTCTCGTAAACCAGGTTTCTTAGAGTGGAGGGAACCCAGGTCTCGCTCCTCGAACTCACAGCTATCCCACCCCATTCCGTGTAGCGGGGGCGTGTTCAAAGTGTTATGGTGGGGGCTTCTCTCTTGGCTTCCTCCTGCCTCTGCTTGACCGTCTCGAGCCACCTCTTATAATATTCTACCATCTGCGGTGTCACGCTAGGCTTCACCTTCTTCAGCGCCGTCTCGAAGTGTCTCATGGACACTTCGACCGCGTTTATATCCTCCCTCAACGCTGCGAGGCTAGCCTCCCTGACCAGGGCCTCTATATCGGCGCCTGTGTAGCCCTCCGTTCTTCTGGCTATCTCCGCTAGATCCACGTCTTCGGCCAGTGGAACCTTCCTTGTGTGTATCCTGAGGATCTCGAGCCTCGAGCTGAAGTCGGGCGGCGGGACGTATATCATCTTCTCGAGCCTCCCAGGCCTCATGAGGGCCGGGTCAACCATGTCCGGTCTGTTTGTGGCGGCAACTACAACGACGTCGTGAAGGTCTGAGACCCCGTCTATCTCGGTCAGCAGCTGGCTGACAATCCTCTCCGTCACCCTGGTACCCACGTCGGTACCTCTCACCGGGGCTATGGCGTCTATCTCGTCGAAGAATACTACGGCGGGGGCGTGCTGCCTCGCCTTAGCGAATATCTCTCTTATGGCTCTTTCGCTCTCTCCTACCCACTTGCTCAGTATCTCCGGCCCCCTGACGGCTATGAAGTTCGCCCCGCTCTCAGTGGCAACAGCCTTAGCAAGCAAAGTCTTACCAGTACCCGGAGGGCCAAACAACAACACACCCCTAGGAGGCCTAATACCCATCCTCGTGAAAGCTTCGGGGTGCTTGAGAGGCCATTCAACAACCTCCCTCAGCTCCTGCTTGACATCCTCAAGGCCACCTATATCGCTCCACCTAACCTCGGGAACCTCTATCTGGATCTCCCTGAGCCCGCTGGGGGTTATCTCCCTCAGTGCTTTGAGGAAGTCCTCCATAGTCACTACCATCTTCTCTAGGACCTCCACGGGTATGGACTCCTGCTCGAGGTCTATCTCGGGTAGATACCTTCTAAGGGCGTACATGGCCGCCTCTCTCGCCAGGGCGGCGAGGTCAGCCCCCGTGAAGCCCTTCGTCATCTCGGCGAGCTTCTCCAGATCCACGTCCTCCGCCAGGGGCATGTGCCGGGTGTGTATCTGCAGTATCTCAAGCCTCCCATGCTTGTCGGGCAGGGGGACCTCGATCTCCCTGTCGAACCTTCCGGGCCTCCTCAGCGCAGGGTCTATGGCGTTGGGCCTGTTGGTGGCTGCAATGACTATCACGTTCCCCCGAGCCTCAAGCCCGTCCATCAGGGCTAGGAGCTGGGCCACAACCCTTCTCTCGACCTCCCCGACGACCTCGTCCCTCTTGGGGGCGATGGCGTCTATCTCGTCTATGAATATAATGCTGGGCGCGTTCTTCTTGGCCTCCTCAAATATCTCCCTAAGCCTCTGCTCGCTCTCCCCATAATACTTGCTCATAATCTCCGGGCCGTTAATAGAGATGAAGTACGCGTCGGCCTCGTTTGCAACGGCCTTTGCGAGCAGAGTCTTACCAGTACCCGGAGGCCCGTAGAGGAGAATACCCTTCGGAGGCTCTATCCCCAGCCTCTTGAAGATCTCCGGGTGCCTCAGCGGGAGCTCTACCATTTCCCTAACCTTCTCGATTACCTCCTTAAGACCCCCTATATCCTCGTAGGTGACCTTAGGAACTCTGCTCTGTGCCACCGGCTTTTCGAGAACGTCTACTATAGTCTCCTCGGCAACAATCACCGCGCCCTTAGGCCTCGCATCGACCACCTGCAGCTGGACAGCCTGGCCTATGACGGGGACGACAACGATATCGCCCTCGGTTATGGGTACGCCCTGCAGCTTCTTCTTCACATACCTCTTGAAGCCCTCGTCAACAGTCATGGTATAGCTGACTGGGGCGAGCTTGACCTTGGTGGCGGTTCTGACACTCGTCTTCCTTACAATAACCTTCTCACCAATATTTACGTCAGCGTTCCTCCTCAGTATACCGTCCATCCTTATTATGTCGAGACCCATATCCTCAGGGTATGCTGGCATGACTACGGCAACAGTCTTCTTCTTACCCTCAATCTCGACAACATCGCCAGGCTCAACCCCCAGCTCCTTCATTATGTCGATATCGATTCTAACCCTCTTCCTGCCCGAATCCCTAGGCTTAGCCTCCGCAACCCTGAGTATAGCCTCCTTAACCGGCCTTCTAACGCCGAAACCGCTGCTGGACAAGGCCCTCTAATCCCCACTATAGAACTTGGAGAGGGGGGATTATTAATTAAGAGTTTGGGGGCCCCGGGGTGTTACCCCCCTTTTTCCAACACTGGGGGATGCTCGAGTTCTAATGAGGAGGGCGGACCCCCTATTCGTCACCATCCTTCTCCCTTTCCCTCTCCCCGTCTTCAGGTCTTTTCTTCTCCCGCCTCTTCGGCTTCGAAGGGGTGCCGCACTCTCTGGATACAGCGGGGCTCTCCCAGTCCCAGGTGCTCTCCCTGTGGTTCTCCTCGCTCAGTAAAGGAGCCATTTTACTGCATCCTCGAGACGCTTTCTACCTCTACCTCTTGAACACCCTCTATGTTCCTCAGGAATTGCTCGACCTCTTCGGTACCACCTTCTGTCTCCTCGTTCATGGCTATGACTAGCTTTAGTGCTTTAAGGCCGAATGCTATGGGTACTTCCCCCTCTGCCAGTACCTCGTAGCCCTGGGGGAGCTTGGATTTAATCCTCTCGGCCAGCGTCTTAGGCTCGATGCTGACATCATCTGGATATACCTTCACTACAACCGCAACCCTGGCCATAGCGTTTCACCCCTTTGTTACGGCCCTGTGAAGCCGCAGTTCGGGCAGGTGTAGGTTGCGCCCTGCTTCCTGCACCTGCTGCAGCGCCAAATCTCTACCTCCCCACAGTTCGGGCAGGGGAACCGAGTAGCTGTAGAGCCTGGCTCTACTATTCTGCCGCAGCTCGTACATCGCGGGGGGTGGACGGAGTCGTAGACGTCTATCTTCCTAGGCTGTACTGCCATTATCCTGGGCACCCCTGTCTAGGTTAGCCTGTAGGGCTATTAAGCCTCGCCTAAGGGGGCGCAGCTCCTAAACTCAAGCCTAATGGCCTTCCTGAGGTCATCGTCAACCGGGAGATGGTCGAATATGCTGCCCGAGGACCTCGCGAGCTCGAGCTGGTCGACGATCCACTTGTACCGGCCTCCCGCGAGGCCGCTGGCTATCAATGCTGCGCCAGTAGCCCCCTCTTTAGTCTTGGAGCCTAGCCTTTCAACCCTGAGTATACGGGGGGTTAGGCCTAGGGAGCTTATGAAGTCCTCGAGCCTACCCTCAAGCTCCCTCCCCAGCCGCCCGTGGGAGAATAGCCTACCAGACACGTAAACCCTGACAACCCCTCCCTCCGGCCTGAGGGATGGCAGCAGTGCCGCCACACTCTTAACCACGCCCTCTCCCAGCATCTCCAGAGCAGCCTCGGCGCTAGGCGCGGCGGCCCCGTGAGCCTTTTCCTCGAGCTCGGCAGGCGATGAAACACCCGCCAGCCATCCGGCGCCTCCCTTGAAAAGCATGGCCTTGCTGAACCTTGGAGCCACAGCTGCGAGGGCATAAGCAACCTCCCCGTCCATAGCTCCTCCCCCCATGAAACCGTGGAACCCGCTGGTACCTCCAACACCGTCCACAACCTTCCCGTCAACAACGGCTATAGCGGCCGTGTACGCCATGCCTGCCTCGACCGCGATAAACCTCGCAGCCTTCGGAGCCACACCATGGGACTCCACCTCTGTCTTCAAGGCCGCCGCGACAGTGTAGAGCTTATCCGCCGTCCCCATGTCAATCCTCCCAACCTTCCTCCAAGATGGAACCGTTGGGAGGTGTATCACGCCGGGGGTGAACCACGCTGGAAGGCTTGAAGCGGAGAAGAGGGCCATGAGCCTCCTAAGCCCCACTATCCTGAGGCCCAGGACCTCGTCGCTGGAGTGGATAAACGTGGCCTCGCAAATATCCCAGGCGGTAGCCTCGGCAGCCCTCTTAAGGGGCATGCCATAGCCGCTCGGCGCCACAACAGCGTCTAGACCGCCAATCCTCCTGGAGGCCTCCTCAACAATCCTTAGGGGGAGTGAGGGGTCCCTGGTCACCTCATCCCTGGGGATAGACTCCTCCAGGAAAACTCTTCCTGACTCGTCGTCGAAACCGAGAACATCCATTGAACCGGTTCCAGGATCTATCCCCACAACCCTAGCCAATCGGGCTCCCCTCCGTTAGGCTGCTAGGGCCGTCCAATAATTTAGTTCTCTATAGGATACTTTACCACGGGGTCTTGGGGTGATCATCTGTTGGCTTTGATAGTGTTCTACAGACACGGTAAGGCAGAGCCCCGGAGGGAGGGAGTGAGCGACAGGGAGAGGAGGCTCACCCGGGAGGGTGTTATGCAGGTGGAGTGCGGAGGCCGGCTCCTCCTGGGCGCCGGCTTCAAGAAGATTTTATCGTCCCCCTACCGAAGGGCTGTAGAGACGGCCGAGATCCTGGCCAGAACGCTGAAACTGAGCTATGCTATAGCCGATTGGCTAGCCCCCGACTCTGGTGTTGGGCTAGAAGATCTTGAGAAGTTCGGTGTCGATGACGGTGTCATACTTGTCGGGCACAACCCCTGGATGGAGGAAACCATAATTGAGCTTGTTGGCGGGGCTCTCGAGCTAAAGGCTGGGGGCTTCGCCGTAGTTAGCGTTATAGCCTTCAGGCCCGGCGGAGGTAACCTGCTCTCACTCGTGAACCCCGGAGTAGTGAATGTTTGCAAGGGGGGAGGAAGAGCTTGACCCGTAGGAGGCTGCCGGGCCTGGGAATAGTGCTGCTGGGCTTCTCCCTGGGTGCTGTAGCATTCCTAGCTGGTGTCTGGGTAGGCTATGTGAAACCCGACTATACCCTCCTGGATCCGCTATCAGAAAAGGCTGGATTGATCCTTAAGCTACCTCCTGCGCTTCGGCCCCTCGGGATATTTATAAACAACCTCCTGGCAGCCACCCTCACATACGTGTTAACAATACTACTTATACTACCTGGTCTATCGGTGGTCGGCCTCAACGGCTACATTGTGGGGACCGCTCTCAAATACGCGGTGGACGTGAAGGATTTGAACTTAACTGTGGCTCTCCTGCTAATCATACCCCATGGAGTCCTCGAGATACCTGCATTTTTGGCGAGTGTCGGTTTTGGCATGAGGTGCCTAATCTACTGCAGGGGCCTCCGCCAAACTGTGGAGAATACTCTGGCCATGTACGCTGTAACCGTTCCGATGCTTCTCGCTGCAGCCGTCATTGAGATTTTCATAACGCCCGCCATAGCGGGGGTTGGCGGGCTTGGGGGCTGACGGGTGCGAGGTAGTTGCAGAGGGTTGCCCCGCTGTTTTGATAGCTGAGTCTATGAAGGGCGAGCGGAGGAGCTACTATATAAGGATATCCGCCGAGTCCACATACTCGACAATAGCGGGCGTCATAGCAGCCCGGAAAATATTGGGGAAGCCATGGGGAGTCCTCCTACGGAGCCGGCTTGGAGCCGTTGCAGTTGTGAAACCTAGTATAGCCGAGCTTATGGAGGGGTTCTACGAAAGGAGGACACAGGTTATCTACCCAAAGGACTCAGGGTTGATAGCGATCCTAGCCGGCGCCAGGCCGGAAGCGAGGCTACTTGAGGCGGGGGTGGGGAGCGGTTTTCTAACAACAGTCCTTGCTATGGGGCTCTGCCCCACAGGCAGGCTGATAGGCCTGGACGTTAAACGTGAGAACCTGGAGGCTGCGCGGAGAAACCTGGAATCCGCTGGCCTCCTGGACTGTGTTGACCTGAAGCTGGGAGACGTTAGAGACCCCGCTGCCGTGGAGGGCGTAGGACCTCTGGACGGCGTTGTGCTAGACATGCCAGACCCTTGGAGCGCCCTGGAGAGCCTCGGGCCCGAGGTTAAGCCTAGTGCTGTGGCGGTGGCTTTCGTACCTACGTCGACCCAGCTGGAGAAACTTCTGGATCACCTACCCGGCGGATGGATGCTACAGGGGGGTGTTGAGACCATGGCAAGGACTATAAACTTGTCTCCAGGGGCGGTTAGACCGGGAGAGTGGCTGGCCAGCTTCACGGGATATATAGTCGTGTTACGTAGAGTCGTCCAGGGCTAGCTGAAATTTAACAATAGAAGCCCTTTAGGCTTTCGCTATACATAATATTGCTGCGGGGGACAACTAAGTCATATGGGGTGAATATTCATGGTAGTCTTCATAAGGAAGAAGAGGAGAATCCCCGTCAGGGCAAGCGACATTATGATTACAGAGGTTGTAACCGTCAGGCCCGAGGAGCCGGTGACCCGTGCCGCCAAGCTTATGGTGGATAACTTGATAGGAAGTGTGCTTGTTGTAGATGAAGAGGGTAGACTGCGCGGTATAGTGACCGAGAGGGATATAGTTTATGTGGTGAGCGAGGCCTGGGACCCCACTAAGCATAAGGTCTGGGAGATAATGACGGAAAACCCAATAGTCGTTAGACCCGACGACGACTTGCTAACAGTTGTTAGAAAGATGAGCGAGACCAACGTCAGACACCTCCCAGTAGTCGACGAGAAGGGTGTCCCAGTGGGTATAATAAGCTTCAGGGACGTCCTAGACTTCCTCATGTCAGTTTTCGGCCTAGCACTCGGGTTAACATTAGAAAAATAGAGTGGCGCCCTTAGGCTCGCGGGACCTCCGAGCCAGGTTATGTTGGAAACTGTTTTTACGTAAAACACCGTTCAATTTTAACAGGGGTTAAAGCCTGCTGCTTCAAATACATGTAAACGGTGTTAAACTTGAGCGAGGCTCTGGCGACCGGCTTGGTAGCGTTCAGAGAAGCTTTCGAGGCTATACTGCTAAGCACAATAATAATTATGCTGCTAAAGAAGATGGGAGAGCACGCGAAGGTCAAGATAGTTCACGCGTCCGCCCTCTTGAGTGTGGCTCTGGGCGTCATCCTAGGGGCCGGCATATATACTGTTTTCAAGGGGTTCCCAGAGAAGGAGCTCGTGGAGGCTGGTATGTCGTACCTCGCTGCACTGGTAATAGGGACTGTAATAGTCTGGGGGGTCAGGCATGGTCCAAAGATTAAGGGAGAGATAGAGGCGAAGCTAGCCTCGGGTCTCTCGGCCAGCGCTGTAGCCATCATCACTTTCATATTCGTCTTCCGCGAGGTCCTAGAGATCGTCCTGATAACAGCGCCCTTTCTTGTGGCAAACCCAATGTCTACTACCGTAGGTGTCGGAGCCGGCACCCTTGGCGCACTCGCCCTAGGAGTAGCCGTGTACTGGCTGGGCATGAGGATAAACCTTAGAACATTCTTCATGGGGACCTCGATACTGCTGGCCTTCGTAGCGTCCGGGCTAGTGGGATACGGCACCCACGAGCTGCTTGAGTGGTTCGAGGAGGAGGGTATAGAACTGGGCATACTAGGTGCAAAGGTGCAGCTGCTGAATGTGGGCGAGGAGAGTCTTTTGCACCCCAAGAACGTTATAGGGGGCCTGCTGTCTGTAATGGTTGGATACTACCACTACATGGAAATCGCCAGGATAGTACTTCAAGGGGCTACACTCCTACTGCTGCTAGCCTACGTAATAGCAGCATACAGGCCCACTTTCAAATCATCCTAGCCACACTCCTAGCTGGCTATTAGAGATCTCTTCCCCTTATCTCCTCTCGAGCGTGTAAGGAAGTAAGGGCAACACCAAGCCGGGATATAAGGCTGGAAGGCCCATACTTTTGGCTCACCGCCCTCCTCTGACCCGGTAGGAGGGCTACCCGTTTAGGGCTTTAGAGATCGCCTCAATAACGTCCTCCCCGTTAGAACCGTAGAGCCTGTTTAAGCTCTTCCTTAGCCTTGCTAGTAGAGCGAGGGATGCTATGAACTGCATGGCAAAACCTGTAAAGCCGAGCAGGCCTACTGCTGTATTGACCATGTGGGCTACCGGGGCGGCTAACAGTATGTAGAAGGGTATCTTAGTGTTGACCCGTGCAAGGCGTAGAGAGTCGCTGAGGTTAAATGCGTATAGTGACAAGCCAATCATGAATACAATGTTGCCAGCGAGGTAGACCATTGTGCCTGGGGCCGTGTATATTGTTAGAAGGCCGATGAAAACCATTAATGAGGATACCAGCATCAGGTAGCCTGAGAGGCCTGGGAGCATAGGGTTCGTCTTAGCCACTACAGCCAGGTAGAAAGCAGACCTAAGGTAGGTGACCATTCTGTATATAAAATAGATCCACAGTCCTAGGGCAAGTAGTATAAACTGGAGGAACATTAGGGTGATGAACGTCTCCGCAAAACCCAGGGATACTATCTTGGGGATAAGCCAAGTTAGGCTAGCGGGCACTAATGCTAGATAGTTTGGCGCCATATCAGAGTCGAAGCCCCATATAGTTATAGAGCCCACTAATATCGAAAATAGAGAGAAGGACCACACGAGCCCCGCAAGCGAGCTGTAGAGGAAATGCTTTAAACTAGCTACAGTCAGCCCCACATATATCTTTCTGTAGAACTCGGCATCGACGGATTCAGCCTCAACTTCGGATTCAAGAGTTTCAGAGGTCTCCAGGCAATCTATGGAGCCGCAGCTCCTCGTCTCCACACTGCTCAGCAGGACCCACCCCTCTATGTATAAATTAGACTTTCGGACGATTGAGAGATTTCATAGGGGTAAACAGCATTTCCCCACGCTTCCTTATAAACCCTTCAAAAGCTTGCTAAGGGGTTAAGCCGCGGGCTTATATTGTTTAGGTTTACTCGGGCGTAGCTAGCTGCAGAGCCAGCCACTCTCACCCGTTGGTTCTCCTAGACCTTCCACAGTCTTTACCAGACTGTTCTTGGAATACCGCGAGAGAGGCAAGGGGACGCCCTCGACGCTCCTCCCCGAATGAACCCCAGTGACCATCACCCTGTCCAGTAGGGTTCCGCGCGGTAGTCTACATTTGATAGCGGTTATGAGGGGGTAGCTCCCGGGCTGTCTTGCGTAGCAGATGCCGTCGGAGCACTCCTCAACCCAAAGGCTTCGCAGCACTGTTCCCCTGGGGGCTATAATGGAGAGCATTTGAGGGTCGAACACGCTCCTCACCCACTTTATAAAGCTGGAGGCGAGCCTCTCCCTCCTACCCCAGATGCCTGCGTCCATTCTAGAGGCCCTTGCTACTGGAAGTATCAGGATCCGTCTGACATTTACTCTCCTTACGAGTAGCCTCTCTTTGAGAAGAGTCTCTAGGAACTCCCTATTGAGCCTGTAGGATTCGCCCCTCTCGCCGGGGAGGCCCAGTATAAAGTTTATGCCGGGTAGGAGATGGGGCATGCCGTTCCATCCGCGTTGTGAGCCTACCTTATTTACGATTCTAATAGCCTCGAGAACGTCCTCGGGATGGGTGTTAAGGTTGTTTATCTTGGCTACCCTGGGGTCAGCGGTTTCCAAGCCCATAGCAGCTACGTCCCCTGGTGTGTGCAGCTCTACAATAGTCTTTAGCGCCTTCTCCGAGGCCATGGGATACCTTATTATGGTGCCGGGGTTGACGTTGTCGATGTGTAGAACCCGTAGCCCCGGCGCGGCGCTCCTGATTCCGGTGAACAGACGCTCAAGGGCTCTAGGGTTTGGAGGGGGCCACTCCTCGCTGTCCAGCCCTGGGGAGCCGTATACCAGTATGTCCGCCTGTCTCCCGAGTCTGAAGTGGAGCACGCCTGCTCTATACAGGGCCTCCGCTTCTCTTGCTATAGCTTCGGGGCTCCTCTGTATAGGCCTACCTCTAAGGGGCTCGACGCAGAAGCTGCAGCCTCCTGAGATCCAGCGTGCGCAGCCCCTGTAGGTCTCTATCTCCGCAATAAGGTTACGGCCGTAGCTGGGGTGTTGCTTAACGATTCTAGCGCCTATAGGTGCTATCCTGTCGACTATACTGTAGTCCTCTCTAACCCTCCCTGGATCAGCCCTCTCCACGCCGTGTAGAGCCAGGTCTAGGAAGTACTCGTCAACATCACCAGTGACAAGGATGTCGAAACCCTCCCTCCTGAACTTCCAGGGAGGATACGCTATGGTTCCCCCTTTAACGCCGAGACCCCACTTGGCCGCCGGGCCGGCCAGTATCTTGAGAGGCCCCTCTATCAATTTAGCCCAGGTAATAAGCTCCTCCGGCTCAGCAGGCTTTGCACCAATATACCTCCCGGGCACTACAACTCCAGCTATAAAAACGACAACGTCATACCCTGTAGCCCTCTGGAGCCAGGTCCTGCTCCTCCTGAATCTATCCACATCCACGTAGTCTACTCGGATACTCTTGTCCACGCTCCACAGCGCCCCAGCTATGTATCGTGGGTATACGTCGATGTATGGTGGAACGCCAAGCCCTCCAGGCTCGTCATTGTAGCCGTCGACTATGAGAACCCTCTCCAATGCCATTCTCCGGCATCCCCATAAAGTAGCGTGCCGTCCATGGAAAATCCAAACATTCTATTATTCCGGAAGGGGTGTGATATTTACGAACCTAAAACCCCCTGGGAGGAGGCCCCCGGGGGAGTTTCAGTCTACCCTCAGGCCTAGCTCGCTGAGGTATGTTTCAACGAGCTTTCCAACACCCTGAAGCATCTCCAGGACCTCCTTAGCCTCCCTCGGGGTTATCTCGTGCCGGTCTCCCCAGAAGCTCCTGGGCGGCCCCCACCTGGGTATGACGTGGACGTGGAAGTGGAATATAATCTGTCCCGCGTACCTGCCACTGTTTGTCAACACGTTAACAGCCGGGGCCCCAGCCTTCTCCCTGTAGTAACGCGCTATTGCCGAGGCGGCCAGCCATACCTTGGCAGCCACCCTGGGTGGGGCTGTGTGGACACTCTCATAGTGCTCGTCTGGAACGACAAGTACGTGGCCCTTCGACGCCGGGTATCTGTCGAGGAAGACGGTCACGCCGTTGCCCTTATAGACCGTGTAGGCTTCCGCCTCTCCCCTTACTATCCTGCAGAATATGCATTCCACCTCAGCCACCACAAACCCCGCTCTACAGACTGTCCTGATATTTATTCCGCCATATATTTCACCGTCGGCATCCATGCTTACTACCTGGCCCTGAAACCCCCGGGGGGGGGTCGGGGGTGGTTGGAATGGAGGTTGACCCGGAGCTTAGGGAGATACTGAGGAGAAAGGCGGCCAGCATCGTCAGGGAGGCTACAACCTGCTGTAGAGTGGATTATGGCGACGCCGTGGTCGAGGTCCTCGAGCCTGGAGAGCTGAGGGATATGCTGAGTAACTGTAAGGTGGTTATAGCGTTCTTCTACACCCCCACATGCCCCTACTGCCGGATGCTTAAACCGGTGTTTGAGGAGGCAGCGGGCTTCTACCGCGGGAAAGCCCTCTTTACAGCAGTTAACCTGGCTAGATTTCCGTTCATGAGTGACGCTCTCGGGATAATGGGCACACCAACAATAATAGCGTTTATAAGAGGTAGGGAGGCGGGCCGTCTGGTTGGGCTGGTACCGCCTGAGAAGTTAGAGTCGTTTATCGAGGCAGCCCTCCAAGCTGGAGGCTGCAATTAGTCACCCCTCGGGGGGCAGCCTCATGACGGATATATATTCTATCGTATCGTCTATAATACTCCTCTTCATAGTGCTTGACCCCGTAGGCGTGTCGCCTTATGTAGCCTCTATAGTGTCTAGGAGGCCGGAGGGGGAGAGGGAGAGGATAGTAAGGACTGCATTGGCGAGTGCAGGAGCGATACTGTTATCCTTCACCCTCATAGGCTCTGCGGTTCTCGACATACTTGGGGTCTCTATGGACGAGTTCAAAGTGGCGGCTGGCCTTCTACTCTTGATCTACGCTACGGCAGACCTCTTCGAAATCAAGATAGGCTACTCGGAGCCCTCTGGCGACGAGGTCGCTGTGTTTCCGCTTGCAACGCCCCTGCTTGCGGGTCCTGGGAGTATAGCGACTGTAATGTACATAATGGGCTCGAGCGGTGTTGCTGTGGCCCTGATAGCCATTGCGGTCAACCTGGCCGTGGCATACCCTATACTCTATGCGAGTCTCAGGCTAACCAGGCTACTAGGGCGGCACGGCTCGTTGCTGGTAGCAAAGTTTACAGCCTTTCTCATGGTTGGTTTCGCGGTATCCATTATATTCGACGGTCTGCGGGGTATAATGCCCAGGGCTTTCTCCTAACACCTGATAATCCCCATGGGCTCAATTAAGGTGTGGCGCCTGTAACTATGAGGTGGGTGGGGTGATGCTAGGTTTAGACGGGCTTGAGGGAATCTTCTGCGAGAGGGAATGGGTTGTTGAGGAGGGGCACGCCGCCGCGCATCTCAGGAGCCGGGGACTAGAGGTCCTCGCCACACCTTACATGCTGCTCTACGGCGAGGTGACCGCGAGGGAGTGCCTGGATCGGCGTCTCCCTGAGGATATTGTTAGCGTGGGCGTCGAGGCGCTTGTGAGACACCTTGCCCCAGTCCCTGTAGGCGGGAGGGTTTTGGTTAATGCTAGGATTGTCGGAGTGGCAGGGAGGAGTGTCTCCGTGTTGGTGCGTGTAACGAGGGATGACGGGGTCATCGCTGGGGAGATCTACCATGTTAGGAGGGTTGTATCGCTTGAGGACCTCAAAAACCGTGTCTAACCGTCTCAGGCGGGGCGGGTTAGAGGGTAGAAACCTTTTTACACTAAACTCTAACCGTGTATCGTTTATAACCATTTTCCGTTAACGCCCCATATTTCGGGTGTCGAGGCTTTTGCCGAGGGTTCTCTACAAGGCGGTGGCTCGCTACCACATACTAATACTTGTAGCTTGGTTCATAGTCGCCGCGCTACTGGCACCGTATGCGCTAAAGCTCGACGAGGTGCTGGTCACAGAGACCGAGTCGTTCCTGCCGGAGACTGCGGAGAGTAGGATGGCTGAGGAGGAGGTAGCGAAGATACTAAGCGAGGAGGGGCAGAGCGGGTCTGCAAGTGTTCTGGGGGTTCTGGGCTCCGCCGACGCTCTAATACTGGTCGCTGGCCTGGAGAAGCCTTTGGACCCCTCCAGCTATAGGGCGCTGAAGAATCACGGTTACGACGAGCTGGGAGTGAAATATAGTTTGTTCTCATGGATAGATATTGTGGACAAAGCTGTGGAGAGCCTGGAGCCCGCGCTGGAGCAGGCTGTGGAGGGGGGAGTGCAGGCCTTCGAAGGCGGCTATAGCATATGGAAGTCCTACCAGGAAGCGTCGGGGAGGCTTGAGAGCCTTGCAGAGTCGACGGACAGCCTGAAGCTCCTTCTAGTGGAGACTGACAAGGCCTACTCCAGCCTAGCGTCTTCATGGGGAGAGCTAGCCGCTTTAAGGGGCGTCATGGAGTCGGCCTCAACCCCTGTTATAGAGATTTGCAGCAGCGTTGGCCCTGTATACGCGTCTATATACCTAGACGTAGTCAGAACTGAAGGGGCTCTGGAGTTCTACACCAACGCCTATACCACGGGCCTCCAGGATGTCGACATAACGGTCGTAACACTGCTCACATACGTTCCGGAGGCGGACCTCGACCCTGTCGAGAGGGGTTTCATAGTTTACGTGTACACAGAGACTCTCAACCTCGGAGGCCCGGGAGCATTTGACAACGCTACCGCGGCCCAAATAGCATATAAGGCAGCGGCGGCAAAGATAGGAGAGACCAGCCTCCTTCAAGCCTACCACCAGGCGTGGCTGCAGGCCGTTTCCCAGGCACCGGAGCTAAAGCTATTCATGGCTGAGGACGCTAAGGCGGGTCAGGTTAGGCTAAAGGCTGTAGTTGAGGATATCGCTGGGCAGGTAACTAACGCTGCGGCAAGGGCTGTGGCGGAGGAGGCCGCCTCACGGCTGCCGGACAACGTTAAGGATGCATACAGCCTCTACGTAGACACACTCCTTTCAGAGGGTTGCACAGAGGAGGCGGCCGAAAAGGCCCTCCAAAAGGCAGTGGCTCAGGTTCTCCTGGCAAGAGGCCTTCCGCCGGAGTACGGAGAGGCTCTGGCAGCGGCGTTCGCTAGAGGAGACTACAACTCCTACCTACAAACCGCCGCCCTCGCCTCCGCTCAACTAGCCTTAGCGGAGGCAAACACCACGACATTACAGCCTGAGGACCTCGCTTCGATACTAACTGCCTACGACCCAGAGGCCTCGGGCGCCATAGCTTCTGGGGAGGCGTTAGACGAGGCTCTAGAAGCCCTAGTATCCCGGGTTTCAGGTCTACCTCCGGAAGTGGCAGGGCTGGTTGTCCGGGGAATGGTCGAGGAGGCGGCGGCCAGGCTAGTTCTGTCTAACACGCCACCCCAAGCCATAGATATAGCGGAGGCCGTGCTGAAGCCTACGCCACCCCTCACCGAGGAGGAGGCCCTCTCAAGGATAAGATTATACCTTCAGCAGCAGATGATTCTCCAGGGCATGCCGGAGGACCTTGCGGAGAAGGCTGCCAGCGCTGCTGAGGAGGCATGGAGGGAGGGTGATGAGGGGGCCGTTGTCCAAAGGCTGGTTGAGGAGGCTGCTTACGAGGCTGCTGCTAATGTTTTAGAGGGGTTCAAGGGTGTTCTTGTTGAGGATGACATGGAAGGCTTCCTCATAGTCTACCTAGGCAGGGGAGGCTATGAGGAGGTTAAGTCTGCTTCTGAGGATGTCAAGAGGCTTGTGGATGATGCTCTGGGCACTGACTCTAGGGTAATGCTGGCGGGCGAGGAGGCCCTAAGGAAAGAGCTGCAGGACGCCGTGGTGGAGGACCTCAGGAGGAGCGATATGGCAAGCTCCATCATCGTGGTTGCAATACTGGCGGTGGTTATAGGCACCATCCTAGGGGTCATAATACCCTTCATAGGTATAGGCGCGGGCCTCACGGTAGCCCTCGCCATCCTATACTTCCTCGCATCCAACGATATAGTGGATGTCACAAGCCAGTCGAGGGCTATAGTGTTCACAACAGGCCTCGGCCTGGGTATAGACTACTCCGCCTACGTGACCAAGAAGTTCCGGGACAACATGAGAGGCTCTCGAGGAGCCTGGGAGGCGGCGGGTAAAGCGGCCTCCCAGAGTGTGAGGCCCGTGCTAGCTGGGGCTTTCGCGGCTGCGGCAGGCTTCTCCTCCCTAATGCTCGCCTTCGAGTTCCCCTTCGTGAAGTCCATAGGAGCCACAGTACCGATAGCAATACTTTCCGTGGCCGTGGCTAGCCTCACCCTAACACCCGCCATACTAGCCCTCGTAGGGTGGGCCAGTGTGCTGTGGTTCCCCACCTGCCCTTACAAGTCCTACCAGCCAGGGTCCAGGCTATTCAAAGGCTTAGTCTCGACCGCTGGAAGGGCGGCGCCCATTCTACTCCCCATCCTTGTTGTCGCTGGTTTAGCGGGGGTGTACTACGCTGCCACCGGCTTCCAGGGGAGCTTTGACATTATGATAAGCCTCCCTAAGGGGACGGGGGTGTACGAGTCTATGCAGCACCTGTTAAGCGAGTACGACGCCCCCAGGCTGTTCCCACAGTATATAGTGGCCTCCACTGCTTCCATAGCGTCCACTGTTGCTGATGCTGCCGATGATCTGGAGTGCGTTAGGGAGGCGGAGGCGGATGGCAGGCTGGTATATGTCGTCCTCGACACAAACCCCCTAAACACTGAGGCCGTGGAGTGTGTCGAGCAGCTGAGGAGCAGGGTTAAGGAGGTCGACCCAGACAGTTTGGTGGGAGGTAGTGCGGCTATAAACCTCGACCTGAGAGACTACCTATATAGGGCGTTCTACAGTAGGGTCATACCGGCGGCCGCTCTCCTGGTGGCGGCAATCATATCAGTGTTCTACGGCAGCATACCAGCAGCCCTCTCAGGCGTGGCCAGTATACTCTTCGCGGCGGCCTGGTCCCTATCCACTGTAAGCCTCCTATCAAGCCAGACAGGCATCGAGCCGCCATGGTTCGCCCCTGTGCTTCTGGCCGCGGCGCTGCTCGGAGTGGGAATGGACTATATAAGCTTCTACGTGAACCACGCTCGGGAAGCCTTCCTCAAGGGAGACGGCTCGAGATACTATATCGAAGCCGCCTCAACAGGCACAGGCCTAGTCCTTGGCTTAGCCTTCATAATGGGCGGAGCCTACGCCGGGCTCACCCTAAGCAGGGTCGAGGCTCTGCAGGCGATAGGCGTGAGCCTCTCCCTAGGAGTTATACTCGCAGGGATACTAGCCTCCCTACTGCTTATACCCCCGGCGATGGCACTACTGAAGAGTAGATTCTGGTGGCCCCTCACCGGAGCCGGTAGAAGTGGCGGTGGTGCCGGGAAGGTTGAAGGGAGCTGATGTGGAGTTCATAGACTTCCACGTGCATATGCCATACTGGATAAGGGACCCTGCAAAGTCATGCCGCCGGCTGCTGCTCGAGGAGCTGACTGCTGGGGCTGTGGGGGCTATCGTTATAGGTGTGGACGCGAGCCTCGAGGCCGTAAAACGCAGGGTCACACCCCGTGAGATCGTCGATGCGGCTATGGAGGACTTCGACCTCCTAGCCTTCCAACAGGTGGGATATATCGGCCGGATGGTTATGGAGCCGGAGAAATTCCTGGAAGACTTCCTTGGGGACTTCCACAAGCACAGGAGGGGGCCTGAGGACCTCAAGGCGTGTAAGACTGTGGACCCCAAGTTCTTCCACATTATAGTGTCTTACTCTCCAGGCCGTGAAGAGGAGATCGCAGAGATTGTCAGAAGTGATCCCACCATACTCGGGGTTAAGGTATTCCCCACCTTCCACTTCACACGGCCCGACAGCCCAAGGCTAAACAAGGTTTACCGGGCTGTGGAGGAGGCGGGAGGGCTGGTCGTAGTACACACAGGCTGCGACCCAGGACCATGGGAGCTCACCAGGTTCTGCAGCGAGGCGAGGCCTAGCTACGTGGCCAACGCAGCCAAGAGGTTCGAGAACCTAACCTTCGTAATAGCGCACCTTGGAGCCTACAGCGCCCTCAAACCCGGAATATTCTTCGAGGAAACCCTCAAGGCACTCCATCTGGAGAACGTCTACGCCGACACAAGCGCGGCAGACCCCTTCTTCGCAGCTATGGCCGCTAAAGAGGGCTTCGCTGACAAAATCCTCTTCGGAAGCGACTACCCATACGTCTCCGGCTATAACGTGGCGACAGCCGCTAAGGAGATTCTATCGCTAGAAATTGACGAGAGCGATAAGGAGGCGATACTCCGGCTCAACGCGGAAAAACTGCTTAACAGCCTACCACGAGGTAGAGAGCTAGCCGCCGATTAAAATAGACTGACTAGATCAGCCATAATCTTATCTTGTCCATAAAATTTAGATGACCTACTTTTGGCATATTAGGATAATATCTTGTTTTACAGCTTGTGAGAATCAATTTTCAAAAGCTCTATATACTAATAACTAGCCTAGTTAATTGGTTATTTATAATGGGAAAAATTAATTTGAAATATAAAATTATTTTAATTATTGGGTGTACATGGATTGTCTTTAGATAAAATAGTCAACGTTATCATCGAAGCTTTAGAGAAAATACGTGAGTATGAGCCCAAAAAGAAAACAAAGAAAACTCTTACAGAGGCCACCACAAAATCAGCTCTAATAGAGCCAATATTAGCTATTCTAGGGTGGGACGTAAGAGATCCTCGACTCGTAGAGAAAGAATATAAGTTCGACAGTGGCGTTACTGCAGATTATGCTTTGAAAATTAATGGTAATCCTATCATCGTTGTTGAAGCAAAAAGGCTGGGCGTTAGCCCGGATAGGCTTATGGATGAGATTAGCAAATGTGAGGCATATCTTAACCACTAAGTTAGCCACCTGGTTATAACCGATGGAAGAAGATGGATCATGTATAATTGTAAGTTTAACACAGCATTAGATGAAGTGGATCTATTGAAAACTCCTCCTCCTGAGACGTTCTATAAGTTATTGAGATGGCTATGGAGGCAATTACTAGAGAGCAGATTAATGAGTGAAGGGGTTAAGGATCCTTGGAGTATCAGGTCTGGATGGGTAAATGGTATTTACGGCGTTGATTTGATGACTTTAGATGAAGAAATTAGAAAAGCTGAGAGACGTAGAAGGCGGGGAAGAACGTTAACTGGTGAGAGGATTAGTGAAATAGCTTTGAAGCTTATAGGAAGAGATGTTTATTCTGGTGAAAGAGTTCCTCCTAAATTTATTATTACAACATGTTACAACATGTGGAGAAATGAGAGTTAGGCGTTGGAAAGATGTTCTAGTCAATGTAGTCAAATTCCTCTACACTAACTCGTATATATCCAAATAAGACTTACCGATTGGGCTGCCAAATTCTCACAGGTATGTTGTTAATGATGTAGATGAGCATGAAGATGGCAGCGAGTTCAGGAATCCCGAGCTGGTTTGCGATATATTTGTTGAGACTAATTGGAGTGCAAGTAAAATCATACACATTTCTAGATACCTAGCAGATGTTTATGGCCCTGGTTCCGACAAAATAGTATTGGTTTTTTGAACATAATAATCTTGCCTTCGATAAATTGTTGACATTGAGTTTTTAAGGGGAGCGCCGAAATTCTACAACGCAGGAGAGAAGAAGTTGAGTAGTGTTTATGCTCTTATCACTGGTGGTAGTAGGGGTATTGGGAGGGCTACTGCTCTCCGTTTTGCACGCGAGGGGTGGAGCGTGGTAGTCGCTTACCGGCGTAGGGCTGACCTTGCGGAGAAGGTGGTGGAGGAGGCTAAGAGGCTGGGGGCTCCCGAGGCTTATGCTGTCGGGGTTGATGTTGGCGATCCTGCTAGCGTTTCTTCAATGTCTTCGAGGGTCGGCGAGCTCGTCCCCTATCTGAATGTGGTGGTCAACGCCGCAGGCGTTCTACAGCTCGGCGGGGTTGAGGAGACGTCTATCGAGGAGTGGGAGGAGACACTGAGGGTTAACCTCACGGGGGTGTTCCTGATGACTAGGTCTCTGCTACCCCTCATGAAGAGGGCTCCCTGGGCCTCCATAGTTAATGTCGCCAGCATCGCGGGGGAGACGGGGAATGTTGTGGCGGGTGTAGCGTACTCGGCCAGCAAGGCGGGTGTTATAGGGCTCACGAAGAGGCTGGCAGTCCAGCTCGCAAGCCTTGGTATAAGGGTTAACGCCGTAGCCCCTAGCTTTGTCGAGACGGACATGACGAGGAGCTTCCTAGACACGCCGGAGAAGAGGGAGAGGATAGCGAGCCTCCACCCCCTCAGGATCATACTTAAGCCCGAAGATGTAGCGGAGGCCATACTCTTCCTGGCAGACCCTAGCAGGAGCCGGGGTATAACTGGCCACGTGCTGTCTATAAACGCGGGTAGGCGCACCTAGCCGCGGCCCATACCCTCGAGGATGCTCTCGTGGCTACGGCACTCTCTCCGGCCTATCAATATGTAGAATGCGACACGTATCTCCAGTTACCCCTGGTTGGAGGAGGCTGCCTGCGGCTCAACCCTCCTTAAGCTATAGACTACGCGTCTACCATCTCTCCTCTTCTCAACAACACCTTTATCCACAAGGTGCTTAAGGATGTTGTAAACCCGATTCTTCGACAGTCCTGTTCGCCGGATCAGCTCAGAGGGGGTTGCCTCGCTGTTCTCGAGATAGGAGAGTATTAGGTCCTCAGCCTCCAACCCACCGTTTTCTTCGCCCCCGTCGTTATCAACATAACGGGATGCCTCCCGGGCTTCCGCCCCGACCTTCTCGCCCTCAACACCTAGAGGCTTCCCCCCGCTTATCACCGCCTGGATCTCCATTATCTTCTCCTCAAGCGCTGATAGGGCCGCTCCAGCTCCTCTATCCTTCTCCTGCTTTCCCTGCTGTCCCGCCGTAGGGCTTCTAAGTCCGACTTGTCGAAGCCTATTAACGCCTTCACTATACCCACTGCCTGCACCCCAAGGTTTGTTCGCCCTTGCCTTCCTATCTCGTGTGTGGCCTGGTGAGACCCATGTATTATCTTCCCCCCATATGGCCACTGTACATTACATAAATTTTTACATGAATAAATAGCGGGCGGGGGCTTTATGAGGTCTTGGTGAGGGTTCAGTGGCGTTTAAGATAGTCTCTATGAGCCCGCTGCCCGCGCAGTTCGTGGAGGCCCTCTTCGACCCTTATAAGAGGGAGGTTGGCGATATCAAGGTTGTGAGTGTAGCAGGGCTCCCCAGGGATAGGGTCCTACAGGAGCTGAGGGACGCTGATGTGGTGATCGGCGACTATACTTTCCAGATGAGGATAGACGCTGAGATGTGCGCGGCTATGGAGAAGGTTAGGCTTATACAGCAGCCCAGCACGGGCTACGATCATATAGACGTTGAGGCGTGTGCAAAGCACGGTATCCCGGTGGCAAACGCGGGTGGCGCTAACGCTGTCTCTGTTGCAGAGTACACGATAATGGCTGGCCTCGCCCTCCTGAAGCGCCTCATCTACGCCCATAGGGAGACGGTTGCGGGCGGCTGGCCGCAGTGGAGGCTCATGGAGATGGGTACTTTCGACCTGCAGGGTAAGACATGGGGTATCATAGGCCTTGGCCGGATAGGGAGGGAGGTGGCTAGACGCCTCAGGCCCTTCGGCGTCAGTGTAGTGTACTTCGACAAGGTTAGGATGGAGGATGCCGAGCGGGAGCTGGGGGTTGAGTATAGGAGCCTGCCGCGTCTATTGAGGGAGAGTGACGTGGTGTCTATACACGTACCCCTAACCAGGGAGACCCGGGGCATGATAGGTGAGGGCGAGCTGAGGATGATGAAGCCTACGGCGGTACTCATAAACCCGTCCCGGGGTGAGATCGTGGATGAGGAGGCCCTGGCGAGGGCAGTCAGGGAGAGGTGGATAGCTGGGGCTGCAGTGGACGTTTACAGCAGGGAGCCGCCTCCCCCCGACCATCCGCTCATCAAGGCTGCGGCCGAGGGTGAGGCGAACCTCATACTTACGCCCCATATAGCGGGGGCGAACACGGACGCCAGGTCTAGGATCATACAGTTCTCCATTGAAAATGTGGTGAGGGTGCTGAAGGGAGGCAAGCCCGAGGCCGTCGTGAACATGGACCTAAACGGTGGGTGATTGTCTGTGGCAACCGTGGCCGAGGCTATAGCCAGGGGGCTGGCGGCGGCGGGTGTAGAGAGGGTATACGGCATTATTGGGACTAGCATAGTCGACTTCCTTGACGCCCTGTACGACCACCGGGATAGGATAGATTTTGTGACTACGAGGCACGAGCAGGTAGCGGTGTCGGCCGCGGACGCCGAGTACAGGGTAACCCGGCGTCTGGCGGCCGCTGCAGTTCACGCGGGCCCGGGGTTCCTGAACACCGCTATCAGCCTGGGTATAGCCTTTAAGGATCGCGTCCCTCTTCTCCTGGTCAGCGGGGGTGTTAGGAGGAGGCTCAGGGGTCTTGACGCCTGGCTCGAGGTCGACCAGGCCTCGATAGCCCGTCCCCTAGCCAAGTACTATGGTGTTGTTGAGAGCCCTGGCGAGGTCCTCGACACGCTCGCCGAGGCTCTGAGGAGCGCCCTATCCCCGCCCATGGGCCCCGCGGTTGTCGAGGTGCCCGAGGACCTGTGGAGGTCTAACGCTAGCATTAGCGAGGAGGCTTTAAAACGCATCCCCCGCACCCCCGTAGCAGGCCCCGGGCTGGGGGGTCACGGTAAAACGCTCTTCTCGATGCTGATGGAGGCTAAGAGGCCGGTGATACTTGCGTCGGGGGAGCTTGTATATAATCCGTGGTTTAGCCAGGAGAGGCTTCTGAGGCTTGCGGAGGCCACTGGAGCCTATATCGTGGTCAGCGGGAACGGGAGGGGGGCTTGCCCGGAGGACCACCCCCGCTGCCTAGGGCGTATCGGATTCGGCGGCGGGAGCCTGGCGGCTGACAGGGCTTTCGAGTCTAGCGATATGGTGCTTGTCCTAGGCCACGAGTTCGACGATATAACGACCTACGGCTACAACATGCTGCCGCAGGGCGACGTGGTCATGATATCCCAGGATCCCTCTACAAAGGCTAGGCCCCGCTACTATGACCTTGTCAACGCCAGCCCCGTGAGGGCCCTCGAGGAGCTCTCGGAGATGGCGGGCGGGGCGAGGAGGCTCGAGGAGTGGGAAAGGATGGTGGCTGGCTTTAGAAGGGAGTGGGGGGTCATGCTGGATGAGGCGGTTAGGAGGAGTACTAGGCTTGCAAATCCAGACAGGTTCTTCAGGCTGCTAAACTCGAGAATGCCTCGGGGCAGGATAGTGAGCGGCGGGCAGGGGACGCATATACTATACGCCTACAACCACATCCGGATATACAGGCCTGGGGGCTTCCTGGCCGCAACCAACCTCGGGGCCATGGGCTACGCCCTACCCGCGGTTATAGGATCTTCTAAAGCCCTTCCCGGCGATTACCACCTCTGCGTTGCCGGGGATGGGGAGCTCATGATGACTGTGCAGGATATAGAGACTATTGTGAGGGAAGGCCTCGACGTGAAGATAGTGCTGGTGAACGACGACTCGTACAAGGTCCTCTACCTTAGGCAAGTCCTCCAGAAGGGTGGTAGAGTCTATGAGACACTCCTCTCCAACCCAGACTTCTCGAGGCTGGCAGAGGCTTTCGGAGTCCGCTACGCCAAGGTCAGCAGGCCTGGTGATGAGGGTGGGGCGCTCGAGGTCCTCTCCTCACCGGGACCCGCCCTGGTGGAGGTTAAGGTGGACCGCGACGACATACCGCCCCTCAACCTCGACTACACCCTCAGGATGAGCATGTGAGCCAGGCGGGCGTAGTATAGGGAGCGGGCCCTTTAGAATTTCGTGAGCCCGCCGCTCCTCCTAGCCCTCCCCTCAAGCGCCTTGAACACCACATACCCTGTTAGAGTGTAGACAACAGCCTCCAGGGCTAGCTTTGCGGCAGCCCTTCAAGCGACGAGAAGTCCTCGCCTTTGAGCAGGAGGCTTCTCACAGCCTCTAGGGTTAGGGTTAGGGGCACTAGCTCGGCCGCCCCCTTAAGCGGGCTGGGGAGGACCTCCACGGGGAACATCATCCCGGATAGCAGCATAAGGAAGGGGGTGAGCATAACGTTGAATGCGTGCGGCTCCTTCAAGTTAACAACGATACCCCCTAGTAGGAGGCCCATTCCAAGCATCCCCACGAAGCCCAGGGCTAGGGCCAGGACGGCCTGGGGCGCTGCATCCAGGTGGAGACCGCCTGCTCCAAATATGAGGCTGTAGTACGCCAGCACGATAACAAGGTCCATAAGGCTCACCACCAGGCTACCCAGGGCGTTTCCGAAGAGCCATGCGAACCTGCTGGCCGGGGTTACCAGGACGGCCTCAAGAGTGCCCTGTACAAGCTCCCTGTGAAGCCTCTCACCAACGTCGAAAAGGGTCGCGGTTAGTAGGCTGTAGAGGGAGAATCCTATGGCTACGAAGGCTACATAGTCGCCGTAGCCGAGGGACTCGAATGGGCTCGCCCCACCAGCGAGCCTCGACACAGCCCAGGCTGTGGCTATCATGAACATGGGGACGCTGAGGCGCACCAGCATGAAGCCCCACGTGCTGTAGAGTGCTAGCAGGTCCTTCGCGTAAACCTCGGCGCTCGCCAGCAGGACTCTAGCCCGGGATGGGGGAGCCCGGTTAGAATGTGTGGAGCCACCCGTACTTCTTCGCAAGGCTCTCAGCCCACCTCACGAATAGTATCCCAAGGGACATGCTTACGAGTGATATGGCGGCGAGCCTGAGGATCAACGGGTACACATCCCCTAGAGAGGCGCCCTCCAGGAGAGCCATCCTGGCTGCCTCTATCCCGTAGGTGAGGGGGAGCGCGTAGCCGACGTACTGGAGGGCTGCGGGGAGGATTGTTAGTGGGAAGGAGGAGCCTGAGAAGAACCTTAGGGGATACTGGATAGCCACAGCGAGGGGGCCGGCCGAGCGGGTTAGAACGTAGAGGCCCGCGAGGCCTATGCCCATGGATACAGCCCCCGCCACCGCCATCAACAGTGACAGCACGGCTGCTGCTGGGTCTTGAACGTGGAACCCCGTCCCCGTGGCCAGAAAGACTATAACGGCGGCGGTGAAGCTTATCCATCCCGCGTCTATCAAGCCGTAGATGCTGGAGCCCGCAAGCATTATTAGACGGCTGGCTGGGGTTAGGAAAACTATCTCTAGAGTCCCAAACCACCTCTCCCTCTGTATAGCCATTCCCGCCCTCCAGTTCAGCGCGTTGAACAGGCTAAGGAGGACCTGGCCGAGTATTAGGAAGCCTACATAGTCCGACGGCCACCCGTGCTGCTGGAGAGGCTGTGAAGCGCCTCCTATAACGGCCCTATAGGTGTATATCAGTATGTAGGTCCAGACTATGGGCTGGAGGAGGCTGTTGATTATCCAGGGTATGTATGTTATCCTTATCTTGAAATCCCTGATGGCCACAGCCGTGGCAACCCTGACATGATACCCGAGGCTCACTCCCGCCCACCACCGGTTAGCTTAATGAACACGTCCTCTAGGCTCGGGCTTCTAACGTCGAGCCCCCTAATCCTGGCGTCGAGCCTGGGAAGCTCGCTGAGCAGGGCTTCTATGAAGAAGTCTGGCTCGGGGACGAGCACCTTGAACACTCTAGCCCCGTCAACCTCGCCCACGCTAATAACCCTCCCGCCCAGCCTCTCCACCGCCTCCCTTACCCCCACACCTCCGGCCACCCTAAGCTCCACAATACTGCCACCACTGACCAGAGACTTGAGGTCCTCTGGCGCCCCCTCAGCCACTATCCTGCCACCGTTGATTATGGCAACCCTGTCCGACAGCTCCTCCGCCTCAACCATGTAGTGTGTGGTGAGGAGTACAGTCCGCCCTTCCCTCACAATCCTCCTGACAATCCCCCTCACCTCCCTGGCGGCCTTCGGGTCAAGGCCTATTGTGGGCTCGTCCAGGAGGAGGACCTCGGGATCGTTTATGAGCCCCCGAGCTATGTGGAGCCGCTGCTTCATACCCTTAGAATAGTTCTCAACCCTCACGTGAGCCCACTCCTCCAGACCCACCAGCTCCAGAAGCTCTCTAACCCTCCTCCTAGCCTCCCTGGGGGGTATGCCGTAGAGTTGGCTGAAGAACCATAGGTTGTCCCAGCCTGAGAGCCTCCAGTACAGCGCCCTCTCACCTCCGAGTACAACCCCTATCCTCCTCCTCACCTCGCCAGCCTCCTCGACCACGTCGAAGCCTGAGACCCTCGCCCACCCCCTGTCGGGTATGAGAAGGGTTGAGAGTATCTTGACTAGAGTCGTCTTCCCGGCCCCGTTAGGTCCTAGCAGCGAGAAGAGTGTACCCCTGGCTACCCTAAGGTCCACCCCGTCCAGGGCCCTGACTATCCTAGCTCTCCATGGGAGCAGCCCCATCCTATACTCCTTGACCAGCCCCTCAGCCTCAATAACATATGCCATGAGGCTTCACGACCTCCGGCCCCGAGCAACAGCCCCCCCGACTCCCCCGAAGAGTAGATGTGGCGCAAACCATAATATCGGAGGCACCCTCCGGTCCCCTGGGGTCTAGTGTTCTCCTAATTATTCTATTTGCCGTGTATGCTGAAGGGTGAGGCTTTTCTGGGGCTCGTCGAGGCGGGCTGTGGGGGCGATCTTGTCGATAATATCGTTACAGTGTCTACTAGGGGATACCCACTTGCAGGACCATTTGGCGAGCTCTAGTATAACCCCCCTTAGGTCTCTCCCCATGTCTGTCAGCCTGTATCTGACCCTGACTGGAGGGCCAGGCTCTATTATCCTCTCAACAACTCCTAGCTTCCTGAGGTCCTCGAGGGTTTCGGATAGCGTCTTAGACGATATAGCCTTTATACTCTTCTCTAGCTCTGCGAACCCCTTCTCACCGTCTAGGAGATGGTAAACTATCACGAGGCTCCACTTCCTGGCTAGAACCTTGCTCGCAGCTGTGATGGGGCAGTCATGCCCTTCCACCCTTTATAACACCTCCAATACGCCTGTGATATACAAAACATATCTACTTTATCTAGTAAATTTTGTTCACGTTAGGTGGAAACTGTGCTTACTACAGATACTAGAGGCTTTCCTACGCGTAACCTCTCATGTAGACGGGGGCTCGCTCCTGGCGGGGCTCATAAATAACTAAGGGTGGCTATGATGCGCCACGGCTTCGTAATAAGAAAAGCTATACTGACGGTTAGGAGGCTTGAAGCGGCAGCCCGGTTCTACTCGTCCATCCTCGACAGCAAGCCAGAGCCAGTGCCTGGAGGGCTTGTCTACAGGCTGGAGGCCGGGTCGGAGCTGGTGCTCCAGCACAACCCACAGGCTGAGAAGCCGCCTCCCGGCGCCTCAGGCCTCTACCATATAGCCTTCACCGTGGACAGTCCCGGGGCGCTGCGGGCTGTCCTGGGTAAGCTTAGGGAGATGGGGTCTCTCCTCCTAGGGGCTTCGGACCACTGCTTCACAATAGCACTCTACACACTCGACCCGGAGGGAAACGGTGTGGAGGTCTACTGGGATAAGGATGAGCCCTGCCGGAGGCTGGTGACGAAGCCTCTAGAACCAAGGGTGCTTGCCGAGGCGGGCTCCCCCATGGAGTACAGGGCTTCAATAGGCCATATACACCTCAAGGTGGCTGATCTCGGAGAGGCCGAACGATTCTACGCGGGGGTTCTGGGTATGGTTGTGACGGAGAGAGGATACCCGGGGGCGCTGTTCTTCGCCTATGGAGACTACCATCACCACGTGGCTGCGAACATATGGGAGACGGCGTGGGGGGTGAGGGGCGCCAGGCCGGAGAGGTATGCGGTGGGTCTTAGGAGCTATACTATGAAGCCGCCCGGGGGAGAAGCGGAGCCCGGGGTCTATCGGGACCCTGCGGGGGTCGAGGTTGTTATACTCTAGCCACCTCCAGCCTGTAACCCCGGGCGGGAGGCCCCTATACAACCCCCTCCTGAAGGGGGAGGCAAGACGCTCATTGTACTATAAATGCGGCGGGCCTGAACAGGGTTAAGGCTTGGTGTACAGCCTGTGGAGTATTCTAGACTCGGAAAGACTGGTATAAAAGTCTCGCGGGTAGGGCTGGGCACGTGGCAGTTCAGCGAGTTCTGGGGCGTCACCGACTATGCCGCGGCCAAGTCGATAATAGAGGCAGCGGTGGAGGCGGGTATCAACCTCATAGATACTGCATACCTCTACGGCAGAGGTGTTAGTGAGGAGTTTGTGGGCAGGGCGCTCAGGGATATCGGAGTGGCGAGGGGAGAGGTTGTCATAGCCTCTAAGATACCTGGCGAGCTCCTTGGGCGCGACGACGTGTTCAAGGCTGTAGAGATAAGCCTTAGACGGCTTGGCGTCGATAGCATAGACGTCATGCAGGTTCACTGGCCACCCATATGGAGGCACGTCCCCGCCTGCGAGTACGCCAGGGCTCTTGAAAGGCTCGTAGCCCTGGGTAGAATCGGGTATGTGGGGCTCAGCAACCACCCCCCGCCTATGGTAGAGGCTTTCAGAAGCTGCCTGTCAAGGATTGATGTCGAGGTTATGCAGTACAGGTTTAACCTCGTGGAGCGTGAGGCTGAGCAGGAGATCATACCCCTCGCGGAGAAGCTCGGAGCGTCCCTCCTCACCTGGAGCCCCCTCGCCAAGGGCGCTGTGCTCGGTAAGTACAGCCTCGAGGAAGTCAGGAGCGACGAGAAGCTTAGGTCTAGAGACGCCGTCTACCACCCAGAGAACTACGCTCAGATACTCGAGATCGCCGGGGCTCTAAAGAGCCTCGCCGAGAGGTATGGCAAGACCCCCAGCCAGGTCGCTCTAAACTGGATCATTGGCTACAGCGAGAACACCATACCAATACCGGGGGCGAAGAGCCCTGAGCAGGCGAGGGAGAACGCGGGGGCAGCCGGGTGGAGGCTGAGCTACGGGGACTGGAGGCTTCTCGACAGGATTAGCAGGAAGGTCAGGATATCCTATGCTCTAGGCTAGCGAGAGCCTCCCCGCCAAACCGGCTCAACACCCACACCGGGGGCCGTCTACCCCAGCTTCTTCGAAAGCCGCGCTACCACATCTAGGGCACTCCACTTGTCCTTCAGCGGCTCGCAGCATACGCCGCCGTGGCAAATGTAGAACGTAGGCCTACCGCCCTCCACGGGGGGCATTGAGGCCGCGTACTCTACCAGCCTCCTGAGGTCCTCGGGCCTCGGGCTTATGTGGAGTACCAGGTAGGGGTTGTATACTCTCTCGAGGACCTCGCCCCTGAAACCCTCGCCAGCCCCCTGGGCGAAGACCTCGACGGCGAGGGGGGCGGTGTTTAGGGTGGCCAGGGCTAGTGATGCGTGGGCCACTGGATCCTGCTCCAGCCTCGCCGCAACCCTTCTAAGAGCCCTGAGGGCCGCCTCCCTAGCCCTCATCCACCCGGTGGCCCTGTGGACTAGTAGAAGCGCGTGGACCGCGGTGCCGTAGGCTCCGGGGTAGGCCGTGTCCTCCACGTCGGCGGGCGTGTCTGGGTTGTGCGGGCCTGGTGGAGAGAGCCTGAAATACCCTCCCCCGGGGCTCCACAGCAGGTCTATCATATCCTTTACCAGGCTCCTGGCGGTCTCTAGAGCCTCGGATTCTCCCGTCACTGTGTAGAGGGCTGTGAGCGCGGCGGCGGGATAGGCGTAGTCAGGCAGCATGCCCTCGACGCACTCGGCGTTTCCATAGCAGGCGTGGCTGATCCTGTCTCCGTCCATCCTCTCCTCCACGAGCCTCCACAGGGCTCTGGCGGGCTCTAGGACCTGGGGGTCGCGCGTGGCCCAGTAGAGGTGGGCTAGCGCGTGGAGCATCATGCCGTTCCAGTCTGTTAGAACTTTCCCGTCAACCCTAGGTCTCTCCCTCCCACCCCTAACATTTATGAGGACCTTTCTAGCCTCCCAGAGGACCTCCCAGGCCCTATCCGGGGTTAACCCCAGCTTCTCAGCAGCCCTCTCCAGCCGCTCCCCCACGTGGAGGAGGTTCCTCCCGGTCCTAGCACCGGTGGCCTCGTCGAAGACATTCCCCTCCCGCGAAAGGTTGAAGAGGCCTATGGCCTCGGGCGGGAGGCCGCCGTAGGCCTCCGCCTCCTCCAGGGTGAAGGTGTAGTAGGCCCCCTCGCCCTCGCTCGTGTCGGCGTCCACGCTCGACGCGAAGCCCCTCCCCGTCCAGAGCCAGGACTTGGCGAATTCTAGTGTGGATAGGGCGAAGTCGAGGTATACCCTGTCGCCCGAGGCTATGTAAGCCTCGGTGAGGACCTGGATTATCCACGCCTGGTCGTACAGCATCTTCTCGTAGTGCGGCAGCCTCCAGTCCCTGGTTATGCTGTACCTGTGGAGCCCGCCCTCGACCAGATCGTATACCCCGCTGAAGAGCATGTGGTCTAGGGTGCCGGTGAGCATGCTTAGGGCTCTCGAATCCCCGGTGAGGGAGGCTCTGGCGTGGAGTAGGAGGGCTTGGTGAATGGGGAACTTCATGCCCCTTCCAAAGCCGCCGTAGGCCGGGTCGTAGGCTCCCTCCAGGGTGGATACAGCCCTCTCCAGCAGGTCCCCGGGCTTGGGTATTCTGCCTGGGGCTAGGGCCAGCTTGTACTGGTCTAGCATGGCGCTGGCCCTCTCAGCGACCTCCAGGACCTCTGCCCTCCTCTCCCTCCACAGCCTCTCTAGGGATATCGCCAGCGCCACGAGGCTCTCCTTGGGTATGTAGGTGGCGACGTAGAACGGCTTACCGTCTGGCGTCAGGACGACGTTGAGCGGCCACCCGCAGCTCCCGCTTGCCAGGGCACAGTACCTCATAAGCATGCTGTCAACGTCCGGCCTCTCCTCCCTGTCCACCTTTACCATGACGAACACCCTGTTGAGGACATCGGCCACCATTGGGTCTGAGAAGCTCTCCCTCTGCATCACGTGGCACCAGTGGCAGGAGCTGTAGCCCACGCTGACGAACAGGGGCTTGTCTAGCCTTCTAGCCGTCTCGAAAGCCTCAACACCCCAGGGTCGCCAGTCGACGGGGTCGCAGGAGTGTTGCCTCAGATACCTGCTCCCCGCCGAGGCCAGCCTGTTTGGCCTCTGGCACTTCGGTTCTCCGGTCAAGGAAGCGGTCTACACCCCTCCAGCCCTATAGCATGTTCTACTCGGGCGGATACTTAGGGCGGAGTCTATACCCGCCGGCCGAGATAGTCCAGAGTGAGTAGAAGGACAACGACGTCTATCACCACAATCCCGTACGCCTCCGCCACAGCGGCGCTGGGCCAGCCAGCAGTCAGGCCTACAAGTATGTAGACGGGGAAGGCCACGAGGGATATCAGGAGGGATGCTAGGCTTACGCTACTTCGTCGCACCTTGTAGGCTCCGAGCGAGAGTGCTATGAGGGCCATATCCATCTGTACGAAGAACCATGTAGAGACGAACACGTGGGGCCTGGTCCCCGCCGGGTAGACGCCTATGAGGGAGAGAAAAATACCCGCTGTTAGGAGGAGGCCGGAGCCGAATGCCTCGATCTTGTTGAGGGAGACCTTGTAGGGGCATAGGGAGTAGAGGACGACCATGAGGCCAACCAGTATCAAGCCATAATTATAGACCCAGGGATACCTTGCAGCCCCGCCGCCGAGATCGCTGAAGGCATGCTCCGTGAACACGAACCATCCAGAGTTTAAAGCCCAGGAGACACCTATGACAATCCACGCTGCGGCAGCCGCTGCTGGGCCTAGGATGCAGGCGTGTCGAGCCAAGAAACATCCACCTTCTCCGTGACTTGTCGGCGAAACATGTTAAAGTCTCTACTATAGTCAAGATACTTACCTCTGAGGGGCTCATTGTTGGGAAGACTATTCTCCACAGGACAATATGGAATCGTGAGGTGGGAGTATGCTGTCCTAGCTATTGCTGTGGCGAACGTATCCACAGCGTCGATACTGGTTAGGCTCGCTGGCGTCCACGGCTTCGCGGCGGCGACGTGGAGGCTGGTTCTCAGCACGATACTCACCGCCTCCATACTGGCCGCCGCATACGCCCTTGGCTCCCACAGGAGGCCTAGCCTCCCACAAGGCATGGACCTTCTACTGTCTATAGCCTCCGGCACAGCCCTCGCCCTTCACTTCGACCTCTGGATGGCCAGCCTTTTCCACATGAGCGTCGCCATGAGCGTCACCGTGGTCGACAGCTACCCGGCTGTCCTAGCCCTTGTCGGCTACCGGGTGTTCAGGGAAAGGTACACCCCGCTACAGCTCCTAGGCGCTTTTGCCGCTATGGCGGGAGTCGCGGGTATAGCCTTCTACTCGAGCCATGGGGCGAGCTCGCCCCCGGGAGGCGACCCGCTGAAGGGGTTTCTGCTGGCCTTCGCCGGGATGCTGGCGGTGGCAGCCTACTTCTCGATAGGTAAGGGTCTCAGGCAGAGGTACACCACCCTAGAGTATACCCTCCCAGTCTACGGCTCCGCAGCCCTGGTGAGCGCCCTACTAACGATCCTAGTTGTCAAGGCGCCCCTCACAGGCTACAATGAAGAGGTCTACCTCTACCTAGCCCTCCTAGCACTACTCCCCATGCTGGGCGGGCACACCCTGATAAACCTTCTCCTACGCAGGCTCAGCCTCCTAGCAGCTACTGTCCCCATTTTGGGCGAGCCGGTGGGGGCGGCGGCGCTGGCGTGGATTATACTGGGTGAGAAGCTTGAGATTGTCGAGGCACTGCTCATGGCCATTGTCCTTATGGGCATCGGCCTCGTACTCTACGAGGAAAATAGGGTTAAAGTTGAAGGCTCGGCTGGCTCTAGCACTCAAGGGTAGGTGAGCTGATAGCATAATTAGCTTGTGTACCATAAAACTATGTCTCTGGGCCTTTGGGGGTTGCAACTGTTTGTGCAGGCTTCTAGCTGGCTATGCCTGGAGCCCCGAGGGGGCTAGGCTCCTGGGCAGGCTCGCCTCTCTTGTTGCCAGCGCCGCGGAATATGATCCGTACCTGGATCGCATCCATGATGATGCGAGGCACTGTCATGGATACGGTTTCATACTTCTGAGTAGGAAGGGTGAGGAGGGCTGGTTTGCCGTTTATGAAAGATTCGACGCCTATGGGGGGCCGTCTGACGACTGTTCCGAGAACCTCGAGGGGCTACGGCGCGCTGCGAGTAGGGTTGGGAGGCTTCTTGAAGATGCTGGCGAGGCCTTCCTCATAATCCATGCACGCCGCGCCAGTAGGGGTTCGCCGCGTGGCACTGCGAATGCCCACCCGTTCGCTGTTAAGGCTGTTATGAGGGATGGCGTTATGGAGTTCTACCTGGCTCACAACGGGTCCTTGGAGAAGTCTAGCCTAGCCGCCTCTCTCGGGGTTAGGGCGGAGGGATACACCGACTCACACCTACTAGCGCTTTCTATAGCCAGGGAGGCGGAGCTGACTGGCGAGGACCTCAGCGGGCTTCTAGCAAAACATTATGAACACGTGAAGACGGCCTACAACATAGCGGTTCTCACCCTGAAGGACTCGGCAGGAAGGCTTGAGCCCGCCTTATACCTGGCGGCGGGGAGCCGGGATGACTTGGGGGAGGAGGTGAAGAGGTACTACCAGCACTTTATATTCGAAGACTCAGGGGCGGCAGGAATGGCCTCCTCCACCGTATACCACCTGGCATTGAGGGAGGGCGTTGCTGGAAGGCTTGGAACCAGCTTCAGCCCCGCAGGCGGAGGTGTCTATAGAATCGCGCCTCAAGCTAGAGGGGTTGAAAGGCTCAGGAACCTATAGGCGAGACTCAGGCCTGCCTTACATGCATTAGGATGCTAGAAAAACTCTAGCCAGCTGCGAAACTACGTATATACTGAGGGCCAGCTTAACCCTGCACAGTATGTGTACAGCTTGGTAGCGTGATAGGGTGTCGCCTATGACGGGTAAGGTTGAGGAGTGGATCAAAGCCAGAGGCCTAAGCTGGAGGCTCCTTGAGATGCCCGGCTCTACCCGTACGGTAGCTGAGGCCGCCAGATGGGTGGGTGTGGACGAGTCCAATATTGTGAAGACTCTCATAGCGCTTGACAGCGAGGGCAACGCTTATGCCGTTATAGTCCCGGGGGGCAGGAGGCTCAGCCTGAGGAAGCTGGGGTGGCTGGTGGGCAAGCCCGTCAGGCTAGCGAGGCCGGGGGAGGTCCTGGAGTTGACAGGCTATCCCGTAGGCGGCGTCCCCCCGGTAGCTCTCCCCCAGGGCATTGTTGTCGTGGTTGACTCTTCCCTTCTTAACAGGGAGAGGGTGTACGGAGGAGGGGGCAGTGTAAACACCCTTCTAGAATTCAACCCCAAAGAGCTTGTAGAAGCCGTTGGGGCTGTGGTGGGGGACGTTTCAGAGTAGCCCGGGGCAAACCCGGCTCGGAGGGTCAGGGCATTGTCATGGATTGACGTGTACAGGAGTATCTGGAGGCTCGCTGCCAGGAGGGGTGGGAGGATCGGCGACGCCTTTCTATCTGAGGTGGAGTCGTATCTTGTTGAGGCGCTCCATGTGCTTGAGGGCTGGAGACCAGACCCGGCGGACTGCAAGTGGCTGCCTAGTCTAGCGAGGGAATTGAGGATTCTATCAAGAGTTCTATCTTCTGATGTTCTGCTAGAGGCTAGGGAGTATGGTCTTGATCGGGAGAGGGTGGCAAGCGTGTTGAGCCTCCTTAAGAGGCTTGAGGCCGAGTCGGCTAGAATAGACTCGCTGTGTAAGTGATGGAGGGAGGGTGGGTCTGCTAGATAAGTACGAGTATGGCTAGCCCTATAGCGATTGCCGCCAGTCTAATCAGGATGTGGAACCCCCCGCTTAGCCCCGCCACAACCGCTATAGTGGCTGCGAGCACCTTAAACGCAGGTATGAGCTGGGGTAGGCCTGGCTCTGCTACAAGGCCCGGCTCCAGCAGAACTCCAACCATCACCGTGAATAGGGGTATGGCGAATCTCAATGCCTCCAGCATGGTTTCTACAAACCCTGAACCGGCTATCCTGCTTGTAACGGCGGCCGTCACACTGGTTGGGGGGCTGAGCTCGCTCATAACTCCGAGTAGGAAAGCGTAGAAGTGGACCGCCCAGGGGTTAAACCCGGCTTGAAGCATGTAGGGGCCTATAACGACCACGGTCAATATGTAGGTAACCACTGGCGGGAGGCCGAGGCCTACTAGGTAGCCGAAGACGAACGCTAGGGCGACCAGTAGGAGCTTGTTCCCGGCGCCCACTTCGAGGAGCAGGAAGCCGACTCTCGTGGGAACTCCTGTTATAGTCATCAGCCCGGTCATCACGCCCAGGGCCGCTAGGAGTATGGTGATGTCTGCGACGAAGCCGGAGAATATCTTGAGGGCCTCTGCAAGCCTCCCGAGGATTCTACCAGCCCTGTCCCTAAGGCCACTCCCGGCGGCCCCTTCAGAAGCGGCTAGTAAAGCCAATAGTAGGATGGATGACTGTAGGGCAGCGTAGGCGGGGTACTCCCTCTTCAGCCCCATAAGAATAATCAGGAGGAGTATTGAGGCCACCAGGCTAGAAGCCTTGTACACCTCTAGCTTGCCGTACTCCAGCTTCAAGGTTGTGGAGCCCGCTAGAAAGGCTCTAGATGCTAGATAGACCGCCAGGGCAAGCCCTATATAGTATATGAGAGCTGGCGCCCAGCCCCTGGCCACCACGTCGAAGTAGGACACTCCAAGATAGTCGGCCATCACGAAGGCGCTTATACCCATTATCGGGGGCATAAGCTGGCCTCCAATGCTCGACGCCGTCTCTATCGCTGCAGCCTTTACCGGGGGCATGCCAGCCCTCTTCATCAGCGGTATCGTTATACTACCCGTGGATGCCGCGTTAGCCGCCCCACTTCCGCTGACCATCGCAATAATCATGCTGCCTACAACAGCAGCCTGTGGAAGGAGCCTAGGCCTAGAGCCGAGGACCCCTATTACAAGGCGTATTACACTGTCTACGGCACCGAAGGCCTGAGCTATGCTTATGAAAAGCATGAACGCCCCTATAAGGGTGAGGGCGAGCTGGGGAAGCTTCTCGAATACGCCCGTCTCGAATTCTACGCTCATAGCGGTGATTATCCGCTCCAACCTTATTCCGGGGTGGTCGAACGGGTAGGGGGCCCAGCTCCCGTTTAGTGTGTAGAGGAATAGGAGTGCGTTGAGTATGAATATCGCCCTGTATTTCAGGAGGACTGCAAACATAACCATGGAGAAGGCGATCCCGCCTATTATGATGTCGAGGGTGTTGTATGACCCTAGCCTAACAGTGTTCAGCTCTCTGAACTCGGCTGTTATATAGCCTGAGACGGTGAGGGCGGCTAGCAGGCTGAGGACAACTATTCCGGCGTTGAGGGCTCTCGGTAGCCTGGCTACAGGCCCGCCTTTCAAATAGAGGGATAGGAGGGTTAGAAACACTGTGTAGGGGACCATAACTGTAGCTAGGAGAATCGGCCCGCCAAGCCCTGTGTAGTAGTAGTATAGGAGGGCTACTGTAAAAAACAGGGAAGCTACAAGATAGAGGTCCTCGGCCCGCGGCTTTCCCAGCCTCAAAGCGGTGTATGCACCCTCTCTGAGCGAGTTTCTCTCTAGGAGGAGCCCGCTATTCTCCACTCGTCCTTCCAGGCCCCCATCTCCTTCAGGAACTTGGCGAGTCCTGGATGGACAGGGACTAGATCTGCCAGCGAGTCTATAGCCTGAACCTGGAATCCCACGAAGTCGTTTTTGAGCTGGCTGAACGCGGGGTCGAGGCTCGCAAGCTCGTCTATGTTCTCGTACGTCGCCTTAACAATCTTATAGACTATATCTTCGCTGAGGTTCAGGCCCGTATGGAACCCGTAGAATATCCTGACACCCACAAACTCGTCAACACCCACCGGCTCTGGGAAGGCATTTGCGGACACCCTGGCGACAGGTATGCCAGCCTGCTCCAGCTTCTGAACTTCCTCTGGACACGGGTTTACGACCACTAGGTCTATCTGGGCCAGCATGTTCTGTATCCACGGCGCGACACTCCTCTCACCCGTCACATAAACACCTGTGGCTACTATGTCTCCCCTGCTGAGGCTGGTTGCAACGGCCTCTAGATCAAGCTCTTTATGCTCGTACTTTATACCAAGGGTGTCCAGAGCCTTCCTCAACGCCGTTCCCGTATCCCAGCCCAGTGGTAGCGTGAATATTGTCTTACCGTCTAAGTCGCTCCAGCATTTGAACTCCCCCGCCTTATCCTTGGGCACGGCGAGGCCTATGTCTATAGTGAAGACCCATAGGGTTTGTACAGGCAGCCTATCCGCCTTGAACCCCTCGAACCTCCCGGTGCCAGTGTACATCTCTCTGAACGCTATATCCGCCCCGTAGGCCCCGTCGAGATCGCCTGTGGCGAACCCTTTCATGCTGGCTATGGCGCCGGACTGGGGCTCAACAACTATCTCTATCTCCGGGGTATCTCACGGTTTAGGACCTGGGCCAGAGTTGTTAATGCTTTATACCCGCTGGAGCCTACCCTGGAAGTACCCCACCGAATAACCGTCTTCTCTCCTGTGGGAGAGGTCTCGGTGGCTTTCCCCGTACCCGTCTCTGTGGCCGTGGGCTGCTGCTCAGCCCCGCCTCCCCCCAGTAGCATGTACCCCGCTATCAGGATTACTAAAATAACCACTGCAGCCGCGGCCGCCATCACTAAAGTCCTGTTCTGGGCCAATTTACCACCTTCCACGCCTACACAGGTTCTACATGTATAAAACTATTGAAATATCTTGTTATTAAATCGACATATAGTGTCTGGGCTAATAAGGTTAAGAAACATATCCTCCAAACCATAGCCTCAAAGATGTGGGAAAATTAAGGATGGGGAAAGGAGAATTAGGGGTTAAAAAGCTTAGAGAAAATTTTGTTTAGGGGTGTGAGTACGGCTAGCGGACGGCGAACTTTATCTCCTTGAATGTCACTGTCTTTAGCAACGTCTCGTGGGCTCTTCCAATCTTCCTTATGTTTGCGAGGGTTAGCTTGTAGTCCGGGTTCTGTGCTGCTGGGTCCACGCTCGGTGTTGTCACTGCGTTGGCGCCCACGGCTTTGGGATGGGCCATGATAAGGAATATTGTTCCGGGGGCCACGACCCTGGTCACCCATACCATGGCTGTTGTGGATCCATAGTCGTTGTACACAACTACTATGTCACCGCTCTCTAGACCCTCCTTAGCGGCGTCATCCGGGTTGACCTGGACGATGTTCATGGGGTGCCTGGCCATTATCTCAACTACATTCGGGTCGGCATAGCCTGTCTGCCAGATGGCGTTGTATCTACCGTTCACTACCCAGTACTTGTAGCCCTTCCTTATCAGCTCGTCCACGTAGGGCGGATACTTATCCCAGACAGCAGGCCATGGCTTTAGATGGCCTGGGACGTAGCTCCTGACTGTCTCGTTGGACGGGACAACCTCGATTTTCCTTGTGATGGTGCCGTCGGGCTTCACCACCACTACCTCCTCTCTGTAGGTGTCGTTGAGGGCGGGCTCCATGAGGTTGACGACGCCTCTGACCTCGATGGTGCCGTCGGGCTTCACATCTAGCTTTGTTATGGGCAGCACTGTCCCTATAGTCCTCAGCTTCCTCATTATGTTGAGGTCGAGCTTCTTGAATTCGGGCGTCCAGAACTGGACCTCCCAGTGTACTCCCAGACGCGCGTAGGCCTCGTCAGCATTGGCTATATAGGTCTTGAAAATCTCGTTCTCAACCTCAACACTCGGATCCCTCGCGTTAGCCTCCATAGCATCCCAGATGGGCTGGAAGGCCTTCCTAAACCTTTCTGCAACAGGGTCGTCGCCCCTGCCCTCCTCCTCATAAAGCTCCACTATTCTCTTGGCGACGTTGGCCAGTATCCACCAGTCTGGTTTGGCCTCGCCAGGTGGATCTAGCCAGGCATCGGCTATCCTGAACCTCCTCTCGTGGACTCCCATCCTGACGTCAGGCCACTCGCCATTGTTGAAAGCAGCGGGCAGGACGACATGGGCATCTTCAACCATGAACGTCGGGTATATGTCCTCTACTATGACGAAGAGGCCTCCCGTCTCCTCGAGAGCCTGGAGGACCTTCTCCGCGTACTCCTTCGAGGAGGGCGGCGTTGTTATCACGGGCTCTAGGGCTCCGGGGTCGTAGTTAGGCTGCGACTCCTTCCCCCCTACGTTGGCGTAGGCCTCGGCGAACACGTACCTGGTGACTCTCCAGGCTCTATCGCCTACGACAGCCTTGAGCCTCTGGGAGTTGGGGGCTAGCCTGTAGTTATCCATGTCTATGACCCATAGCACCTTCCCTTCTCCATTGGCGAGCCTGAAGTCAGTTGTGGGCATGAAATAGTCGGCCCTAGGGTACTTGGTGTTGTAGTACTCGTCGTACAGGCTCTTGTCGGGGTAGGCTATGTGGTGCCTTTCCTCCGTCCACGGCGGCGGTGGGGGGGCAGGGCTTGCGAAGCCCTCCTGATGGCCTCCCTGCCTCTGGCAGCCGCATCCTGGGACGCCTCTGGTGGCGCCCGCTATCATGCAGAGGTCGAAGAGGCTGTATATCGACCTGTAGTTCTGGTTCCATATTATGCCCTTCTCGTACATTAGCCATACTCTCTTGGGATACCCGCCGCTCTTACGCTCGGCTATCCACTTTGCAGCAAGCTCTATCTTATCCCTCGGCACCCCGGTGATGCTCTCGGCCTCCGCGAGGACCTCGTCCAGACTCTTCTTGCCAACTTGGAGGGCGTCTGAGAGGTATTTCTGGAAGCCGTCCTCGTCCCAGTTGAAGCCCCAGCTGGAGGCGGCGCTTCTATAGTGGTTTACAAACTCGTCCACCACATCCCTGTATCTCTCGTATATAACCCTGGCTATGGCGTTAGCCAGCACTATGTCGGTACCCGGCTTAATCTGGAGGTGCAGGACCCTATCCTTCCCCGCAGCGGCTTCAGCCGCCTCGACGCTCTCAGTTCTCCTGGGATCAACTATTATTATTCTGCTGTCTATTATCGGCTCCCCGGGGTTGAACCACTTCTGCTTCTCACCCTTGGTAGCCCCCCTCAGGTTGTCCAGGACGTGTTTTACGAACATGACAGTAGCTGTCGAGTACGAGTTGGCGCCCCAAAGTATTATCACGTCCGCTAGCCTCAGGTCATGGTAGGAGGTGTTCATGGCGCCGGGACCTGCATCGCCCGCCGCAGGGTTCTCGGGGCCGAAGAACGGCCTGTTGTGTATCCTGGCGAAAGCCGTTCTAACGCCGTAGAAGAAGAATAGGCCGACTACCGTGTTGAATATCATTCCACCTCCTCCGCCGCCCCCATGGTCCATACGGTGTGCGAATACGGCGTGGCCCTCCTTACCCCATCCAGGCCTCTCTACGCCCCACTTGTCTATAGTGCCTTTCACGACCCTGGCCACAAGGTCGATCGCGTACTCCCAGGAGACAGGCTCTAGCCTTCCTCCGAACCTTACGAGGGGCTTTGTCAGCCTCCTCTCGCCTGCTATGTTCCATGGGCTCCATATCCTCTCAGCCTGCGTTCCCCCCCTCACCGAATGGTTGCCCCAGTTTATGGGGCACTCGGGGCTGGGTATCTGTGCGACGTAAACCTCTCTCCAGCTTCCTGTGCCTCTACCCTTCTCCCAGGTCCTCCTTATCGTCTTTACAACCATAGCCTCGGAGATCCAGGGCTCTCCCTCCTCCGCGCTCAGACCCACGTGCTCCTTTGTAAAGTCCGGCTGCTTCACAAGATTCCTCCCATAAGCCTCGTCGACTATCTTATACTCGATGCCGTGCCCCCCAGGCTCTGGGAAGCCCTCTGCGCCAGCAGGCCAGACGTACACGTCATAGCCGCATCCGACGTTGCAGAACTGGCACATGGTCGTGTAGCGCTGCGCCCCCTTGGGGGGTAAGGGAACCCTTCCTCTCCTAGGATACACCATTACGCCTTCACCCCCTGAAGGTTATCATAACGCCCATACACCAAGGCCGTAAAACCTACGGCGTAAATGTCCCCAGTGGCCTCGTCGTACTCGAGGATAACCTGGGGTAGATACTCTGTGGCGTGGCCGATCACTGGCTGGCCGCCCTTGGCTGGGTCGAACTGGGAGAAGTGCAGAGGGCAGACTAGGGTTTTAGTGTTGCTATCGAATATCAGGAAGCCGCCCATGTGGGTGCATAGCATGCTGAACGCTACAACATCCTTCTCCGGGCCTACTCCGTTGACGGCCTCTTCACCAAGCTTAATAACAACGATTCTATGGCCTATGTACTCTTTGAAGACAGGCTGGCCGGTGTTGAGCTCGCTGATATTGGCTATCTTAACCCTGGGATACTTTTTCTCGACAAGCTGGACCTGCGTCTGAGTCTGTGTGACAGTAGCCGTCTCAGTAGTCGTGGCTGTCACGGTCTCAGTAGGCCCTGGCTTTATAACCTCCTTCTCCTTTGGAAAAGCCGTTCTCCCTACGACAGCTCCGACGATGAAAGCAGCCGCCCCGGCACCTGCTGCTGCGAGAAACTCCCTCCTGGTGATCCTCAAGCCCTTATCTTGCCCACCGTTATTTCCTTCGGACACTCGTTAACCATCCCTTAGGACATGCGTCATGAATTAATAAGTTTAACATGGAGAGCCACTGATATATATTTGATCTCTTCTGGTATTAATAGAGGAAAATTTCATATGAGGTAATGTTGGAAACAATGAAAATATAGAGGAAAGCCGTCCATAGCGCTGAAAAATTAGTCTAGCTTTTCATCAAAGACCTTGAACCCTGGCGCCTCAATGAACTGGGAGGTTAGAAATTCTTTACTAGTGTTTGCTTCTAGTATGAGGGCCTAGTTTGAAATAGGCTTCTGCACACCTCTCGTTATGGAAAACAAGGATTCTCCCGTCCTCTAGTACAACAGTGTACGGCCTGCCAACTATTATGCTCTGGCAGAAGGAGCACTTTGGCTGAACCCTTTCAAGAGGCTTTTCGGGGACCCAGGGCTCGTCGCCTACCTCCTTGTCAATGTATATGGTTTTTACGACGTTGAAGCCAGCATTCTCTATATCCCCCACAATCTTTTCAACACCGGAGGGGTCGATCGTCCTTGCGATAGCAGCTCCGAGCCCCCGTTTAGACGAATAGAATATCCTCTCTACTCCGCCAGATCTTAGTATGGAAACTTCTCCATTGCCTCCCCTGCCTTCGGGGGCCTGGAAAAGTATTAGGTAGGTTAGCGTGCCTAGGACCTCAGGGTCGATTGATGCTCTACAGCCTTTAAGCACTCCAAGCGCCCTCAGCCTTCTAATCCTTTTCCTCACGTTAGGGACGCTCACTCCCACCGCCTGGGAGATCTCTTTTGTGGTGGTGGTACAGTCTCTAGCCAGTATCCTCAATATCTCAACATCTATTGCATCCAACCCTCTAGACCCGGGTTTCAAAATGCCACCCTCACTAGTAGCTGGTGTTTGAATTGCCTGTTAAAACCGGTGTCCATGCTGTTTAACTGGGTAGTTTCCCGAGCCTCAGACCTCCTCGGCTAGAGATTCTCTTCGATAGAGTGTAAGTGTTGTAGTGTAGTAGGATAAGGGATGCTACGGCAAGA
The DNA here is from genome assembly GCF_000591035.1 of Aeropyrum camini SY1 = JCM 12091. Lineage (NCBI taxonomy): Archaea > Thermoproteati > Thermoproteota > Thermoprotei > Acidilobales > Acidilobaceae > Aeropyrum > Aeropyrum camini. The sequence goes on from NC_022521.1 coordinate 1,553,409, forward strand.
GGGATCCAGTACTTGGCTAGTATCAGGGTGAAGGCCAGGGATCCTAGGCTAAGGCCCATAATTGAGAGTGCCACCGGCAGGACTCCTATACAGCAGGAGGATGCAGCTAACAATGGTATTGCGGTTGAGGCTATGGTTCTTAACAATGTTAATCTACCCCCTACTGGTCCAGTCTTGTCAATATCGTTAGACCCTACATTGCAGTCGCATTCATCCGAGCTAAGGTACATTATTAGTGTGATATTGAGGGCGAAGTATGAGCTGACAATAGCACCGAGTAGAATGAGCGGCGTGTCAAGCACTAGCACCATCTTGCCCAGGGAGACTGCTACGGCTGGTAAGCTGGGTGCTATGAGGCTTGGAAATACCGAGGCTGATATACTGGAAGAGCTTACTAGCCTAAGCATGCCTGATGCTGGCAGGTATAACGTTAGAAACCCGGTAAACACCATGAGGAACAGCTTTTTCCACCTTGGATTCGACAAGATTCTTAGGGATGAGATGTAAGGTTTAAGCAGTAAGCCTCTTACCAGCCCACCCGGTCTAGGATTCGTCACGGGACTTCACCCCGTTAGAAAGTTTTTAATTACAGACTCGAGCTCGGCGAGGCTTGGGGCCGCACCGGTGTATAGGATATTGCCTGACCTGTCCATGATCACTATGTAATCTATAGATTTGACGTCGAACCTCTTGACTAAGGTTCCATCATCCATAACTAATATCCACGTGGGGTCCCCATAACTATTCACGAATCTTCTAAACATCTCCGGAGAGTCTGGGGGCGGGTAGCCAGGCTTATTTAAGCCCAGAACCTCTAAAGACTCTTTTGTCCAAAAGTCAACAGCTATAATCGTAATCCCATCATACTCATCATGGAGACTATTTAACACGTCCGCCATATACACGCAGGAGGGGCACCAGGCAGCCATAAACCAGAGGATAACAACTCTCCCCTCAACATCGGCGAGGCTGACTGTCTCGCCATCTATGGTCTTGAAGTCTATGTGACCCAGCTCTGCAGCCTTCCCAGGCTGGCTATTGGACTCTGGAGTCTTAACTATGTTGTAAGCTGTGTAGCCAGCGGTAACGAGTAGAATCATAGCAGCCGCTAGGGCAAATATCCGCCTGGCGGGCAAGACGGCGAGCACCCTCTGTACCTCCATCTAATCAACTGTACCCAAGTTTTATGGTGGTCTGAGAACAGCATATTCCTAGATCGAATTAAAGGAGAGTGGCTATGATTCGCTTAAGCTAAATAGTTATGCTGTAATAGTTCCCCGGGGAACCTATAATGATTGAGGATTTGGCATTGTGGAAAACGGTCTATCTCCTCTGTAGAGCCCACTCTGTTAGTGTCCCGCTTCTATGTGCGATCTTCTCATATGGGTAGAGACTGTACTCCTAGCACTCCGTTGAGGCTCCTCAGCTTTCTGACTATTGTTCTCCAATCGTCTTTGCCTCCCACGACGGCTATTGTTATGCAGTAGGGGCCTTGGAGTATTTGGTGATAGAGTGCTATTAGCTCCTCACTGTAGCTGTGTATCAGGCCGACTATGTTTTTGTCAACATACGGGCTCGCCTTATGGTCGCTTAGCACAACAATGAGCCTATAATTGCCTGACGACTTGTTACCCTCACCCTCTAGGAATGTCTGGAGCGCGGTTTTTATTAGGTCGCTTCTACTCCTGTAACCATACTGTTCTACAGCCCTGTCTACCTTCTTAACAAGGTCGTCGGGTAGACTCACGCTGATGACTGCTACCATCCGTGTCACCCTTTAATAAATTCTATTTAGCAAGTTAATAAACTTTCATTAGGTACTGTTGAATTTTAATATACCTTGAGAAACCCAAAAGTAGTGGTGGGGTGGAGCGTAGTGAGCGAAGAACAAAAACGCAAGCACGCCATGGATGAAGATGAAAATGGTCATCATGCAGAAAAAGAAGTATTCATTGTTACGGGATTATTAAGCATAGCAGGTATACTACTGTGGTTTCTCGGTGTAAGTGAGGTTTCTATAGCCGCGATCTGGGTCGTGACTCTCATAATCTCTATAGCAGCAGTCAGGGAGCTGGTTCTTGAGAAGAGACTAACTGTAGAGCTTCTAATGGCAATAGTAGGGTTCATACTAGCGTACCACAGCATAGTTCTCGAAGGCCTAATAATTATGCTCCTATACAGCTTTGCGGAGAGTCTAGAGGCACAGGTTGAAAAGCTGGCGCTCCGGCGGCTCGACGAGGCTAGGAAGCTGATTCCCAAGAGGGTTAGGGTTATTAGGAATGGAGCTATAGAGGAGGTTGACCCCTCACAGGTCAAGCCTGGAGATGTGGTTCTAGTCAGGAAGGGAGAAGCGGTACCGGTGGACGGTGTGCTCCTCGACACAGGTGTATTCGACCTCAGACTGATAACAGGCGAGAGCGAGCCTGTCACGGTGGAGAGCGGTAGAGCTATAGAGAGTGGAGCGATCAACGTCGGCCAGCCGGTTAAGGTGAAGGCTCTGAAAACCAGCTCGGAGTCCACTATTCAGCGGATAGTCTCGAACGCCCTTGAGCTTCTTCGGGAGAAAGGGGCCACGCAGAGGCTCATAGACAGGCTCGCTCCGTATATGATTGTGATTGTTATAGGCGCTTTCACTGCTGCATATGTTATTTTAGGACCTGAGAAGAGCGTGGTCCTCCTACTCGCAGGCTGCCCCAGCGCCTTTATAATAGCCAGCTCGGCGGCAACCAGCTACTCCATAGCAACCCTCGCAACAAGAGGAATAGTCGCTAGGGGGGGCAGGAGTCTTGAGTCGGCTGGCAAGATAAGGGCTGTGGTACTAGACAAGACTGGAACCATAACGATGGGCACGCTCAAGCCCTCAAGGGTTGTTGTCCTGAGGGGTGTGGCAAGCCGGGACGGTCTGCTCAATCTCGTGGCAGCCGCGGCCTCAACAAGCCTACACCCACTTAGCATAGCGATAGCGAGGCATTGGAAGCCCATGGGGAGCGTGGAGAGGGTTGAGGAGGTTCCTGGAAAGGGGCTGAGGGCTGTTGTCTCAGGCAGGACACTCCTCCTCGGGTCGGAGAAGTTCTTGGAGGAGGAGGTCGGCTTAAGGCCGGGAAACCCTTGTGGCGATGAGGTGCCCGTGTTCGCGCATATAGATGGGACAACCATGGCTATATGTATGAGTGAGGAGGTTAGTGAGAAGACAAAGGCTGCTATAGGCGAGATGAAGAGGATGGGGCTCAAGCTAGTTCTGGCTAGCGGTGATAGGAGAAATAAGGTTGAGAAGATTGCTAGGGAGCTGGGTATCGAGGAGTACTATGCGGAGCTCAAGCCGGAGGACAAGCTAGAGGTTATTAGAAGGGTACGGGAGAAGTACGGGCCAGTCTCAATGATTGGAGATGGCGTGAACGATCTCGAAGCCCTAGCAGCCAGCGACCTGGGGGTGGCGGTGGGCAATATAGATGCTGTGAGGAGTCTTGCCGACGCGGTTCTCGTCAACGGCGTTGCAGACGCGCCCAGGCTATACCGGATGGGCCGGGCTTACCTAAGGGGCTTAAAGTCGGGCCTCTTTGCAGCTGCGGCTGTAAAGCTTGCTGTGATTGCGCTGGGGGTTGGGGGCTCTATACCGCTGTGGCTCGTGGCGTTGCTGGGCGATGACGGGAGCACTCTCATAGGCACGGCGGCGGCCATAATGGCAATAACACTCAACTATAGGAGGTGACCCACCTTCGGTCACCGCAGGTCGGAAGTATACCAGCATTTTACTGGCTAGAGAGACCGTCCCCGTGAAGCTTGGCTTTTACTCGGCATCCCACTTAATGATATGTATGTTAGACCCTAGAGAGTCAAGCCGGTATCGTTATCAGCACGGTGTTTAAGAAAGTACTTGACATTGGGTTAAGTCGAAACCTAGACGTCCTGGGAGGCTTATCCCCCTGCTTCAACTCCTTGAACACAAGCTGGCCAGTTTTGGCCGCTCTCCCTCTCGAGAATCACTATAGAGAAGGCCGGGTGAACCTCTGCCCACATTCCATGGTCGGTGTCGAAGACGTATACCCCGGTCACCCTGACAACGTCTCCAGGGCATACTCCGCCGCCCAGGTGTCCGAGGACCTCGAAGTAGTCGCCTGGGACCACCTCGATGTGAAGCCCTCCCCTGCGTAGTATGTGGTTGCCGATCCCGAGAAGACCCTTATCTACCGGCTCTATGTCGAAGAAGAAGTCCCCATCGCTGGCGAAGCTAGGTATGGAAGACACCCTACCTTCAACGGTGATACATGTATCGACTATCCTGAGCCTTTCAGGGGTGTGAGTTTCAGAGAACACGTTACTCGATGGCGGACACTCCCCAGGCTCCAGCTGCGCCCACCTCTCCCCACTATAGCTGTTGGGGTTAAACGGGTATAGGGCGGCCTTCGAGTTGAGGGCCAGGGGACCTCCCCCCAGCGCCAGGCCGAGGATTATGAGAGCCGTGGATGCGAGGGCTAGGGCCTTAGAGGCTGTGCCCCCTCTTACAATCGTCTCCCGAACGTGGAGAATCAACAGGACCCCGGCGGACGCTGCAACCGCGGGTACTGCGGGCAGCGAGTATGTGCCGAGCCAGTAGAGGATTAGCGCGGTCAGGGAGGCTGCGGCACCTACAGAGTCTCCATTCCTTATTGATTTGAATGCCATGTAGACGAACGGGGTTGTTAAGACTCCGTAAATGGCTAGAGAGGCGTGTATCCCGTCGTCACCATAATACAGAATCGCGACGCTAAGGGCCTCGAGCTGCTCAACACCCGCGAGAACAATAGCAGCGGTGGCTGGCCCACTACCCCTCGCCAGCATGCCAGCGGCGTAAACGCCTACTGGGCGGAGGAAGAGGCTCGCTAGAGCAACAACGGGGAATACAGCCTTTGAGAGAACCAGGATAGGTAGAGCCAGGAGGTGTGCGGCCAGTATATAGAGTGCAGCCTCCCTAGGCCTGTATGCAAGCACAGCGTAATACTCGGCTGCGAACGCGAGGCCATATCCGCTTGCCAGGGTGGGGGCGTTGGTCATGGTGGATATACCTAGTGCCGAGGCTACTATGAATGCTAGCCTCCGCTGGGAGTTCACGCGGCCAGACACCCTGGCGAGACTTCTACTCCACATTATATATAGAAGGTGATACCTGTCGGCGGCCCAAGAGGATGCACCATCGACTTTCCACGGTTACGCTATCCCAAAATTTCAACATGGAACTATGATACTATTACAAATCAGTAGGGCTATCAACAACGACCTCCTTAAGAACCCTAACTAACCTATTTGGTAAACTGCGGTCTTATAAAGCACATTAAAAATATTACCCCCCCAATGTGGGATTAGTGATATATCCAGGTGTATATATTGCGGCCGTCTTTTAGCAAGGCTGCTGCCCTCACCATCCTCGCCGTCCTGCTCGCGTCGCCCCTCTTTTCCCTATACGCCGCCGCCGATGTCTACACCGAGCAGGTTTCGGGTGAGACGATAAAGATAGGTATAACAATAAGCTTGACCGGGAAGTACAGACAGAAGGTTTACAGGCCCTCTGCGGCATAAAAGCTGCTATAAAGTGGTATAACGATCAGGGCGGCTTCGACGTGGGAGGTAAGAAGTACAAGCTCCAGCTCGTCTACTATGATGACGAGTCTAAGAAGGACAATATAGCTAGCCTCTACACGAAGCTTGTGGAGGAGGACGGCGTGGACTTCCTCCTCGCGCCCTACAGCAGTACTCTAACACTTGCAGCCCTTCCGGTCGCGAACGAGAAGGGCAAGCTGATATTGAGTCATGGCGGCGCCAGCGACTCGATAGTCGAGCAGGGTTACAGGTATATAGTCCAGGTCCTCACACCCGCAAGCAGATACATGGAGACGGCGGCAGAGCTTGTTGCCGATGAAATTCCGGGGGCGAAGATAGCGCTGATATTTGAGAACAAGCCCTTCGCCCAAAAGGTTAAGGAGGGCTTGAAGGATAGGATAAGCGAGCTAGGGCTCCAGGTGGTATACGAGGCCGACTACGAGGCTGGGACCAAAGACTTCTCGACGTTCATACAGGAGGCTATTAACAGAGGTGCCGATGTACTCTTGGGCGGTGGCCACTACGAGGATGGTAAAGCCCTGGTCGGCCAGGCACACAGCCTCGGGTGGAAGCTCAAGTTCCTTGCTATACTCGTGGCTCCGGCCCAGCCTAAGTTTAAGGAGGAGCTAGGGAATGATGTTGTAAACGGCGTGGCCTTCTCAAGCCAGTGGAGAGAGCCCCCTACTCTCCCCAGAAAGCCCAGGAGCTATGGCTACAGTGGGCTGGCCCGACTACAGATGAGTGGCTAAGCCTGTTCAAGCAGGAGTGCCCAAACCTAGAGTCACCAGCTTACCAGGCGGCGGAGACTGGGGCTGCTGTCGTCTACCTGGTGGAGGCTATAAAGAAGGCGTACCAGCTCTACGGCTCTGACGCGGTTAGGGATAGCGATAAGGTGCGGGAGGCCTTCAACGGCCTAAAAATTATGACATTCTTCGGACCGCTGGAGATAGACCCTGCCACCGGCAAGCAGATAGGACACCCCATGCTACTCATGCAGTGGCAGGAGGGAGAGGCACATAACATATCCGCCTGAGGTGGCTGAGAGAGACCCGCTCATAGCACCGACCAACTGGTGGCCCGCAGAGGAGACGGCCAGCCCCGGAGAAACCAAACAACCCACCCAAGGAGCTGGTGAAATCACAACAACTACCAAAGCCGAGGAGGCCGGACTCTCTACAGCCGCGATAGCAGCGATAGTGATAGCCATCATAATACTGGCCGCGGCCGTGTTAGTACTAACGAGGCGTTAGCCCTAGACATAGTTTAGCTTTGGGCTTCAGCCAACCATAACCCAGGCCTCTGCCTAGCTGTACAGAGGAAGGGATACGGGAGGGTGTACAGGCGGATTGCAGGTTACAGCCGCCACCCTGTTAAGCGGCTTGATAAACGGGGTTCTCTTCGGCAGCCTCCTAGGCGTCATCGCAATAGGGCTTACTCTAATCTGGGGTGTAATGAAGGTTGTAAACCTGGCCCACGGCCACGCCGTTGTGTTCGGAGCTATGGCGGCGGCCTTCATGGTTACGGCCATGGGGTTAAGCCCGATACACGCCCTCGTCCTAGCCGGGTTAGTGGGCGTCCCGCTGGGGGCGGCCCTCTACTACATTTCACTCCACATGATTATAGGGAGGATAGACACTATAACGCTTAGGGAAGAGATGGCCACGCTCATGACAACCTTTGGCGCTGGCCTCGTCATATATGGTAGCCACTTCGTTATACATCAATTTATACCTCCGGAGTATTCCACAGAACCATCAATATACTGGGCGCCCTGGAAGCCGCCAACTTTACGGTGTTTGGCGTTGCAGTGGAGAAGACCAGGATCCTCGTGGCTCTACTCTCACTCGCAGTTATGGCCGCTGCCCACATGCTCCTAACCAGGACCAGGCTAGGGCTCTATATTAGGGCGGTCGCTCAGGATTCTAGGGCGCTGGCTCTAGTTGGCGTTGACCCGGTCAAGGTCAAGCTCTGGACCACAATCATATCAACAGTCTTCGCCACTGTAGCGGGGGTACTCTACATAATATACACCAAGTCGGTCACCCTAGACGCCGAGATAGACATAGCCCCCCTTGATTTCATAGTAGTAGTACTGGGGGGCCTGGGTAACATTATAGGCACTTTTCTAGGGGGTATCATACTAGGTGTCATATATCAGCTGATATTCTCGACCACGGGCCAGCAAGCCCTTGCACTGGCCGCAGCATTCATTATACTCATTGTGATGCTGGTAGTGAGGCCTCAGGGCCTCTTCGGCGAGAAGACGTGAGGTGGTGGGCGTTGCCTAGGCGTAGCGCCGTTGTCCCAGCGATACTGCTAGGAGCTGCAGCTCTAGTAGGCCTTGCTGGCCCCTCCACGGGCTCTACCCTTATGATTAGCCAGGCTATGGATTTGATGAGGCTCATAGGCCTCAGCCTCTCGATGGCCGTTATCATGAGCTATGCCGGCTACGTGAGCTTCGGGCACTCCGTCTTCATAGGGATTGGAGGCTTCTCAGCCACTTATGTCGTGGGCGAGATGGCCAGAGATGAAATACTTGGTGCTGTAGCCCAGAGCGGGGGGTTCCTGCCCACCGGCAGCCTAATACTATATTATATTGAGAGCCTCCTCCTAGCTGGCCTCCTCTCAGCCATCGTGGCGGCGACGATCGGGGCCGCTGTCCTTAGGCTGAGGGGCGCCTTCTTCGCCATCGCCACTATAGGGCTTAACTTTGCCGTGATGAATATAGCGAGGTTTGTTATGAGGAGTTTCGAAAACTCGGTGGGGGAGAAGGTTCCCTTCCCGAACATGGGGCTAACTACTGTGAAGCTTTACTGGCTCCACTTCGCAGTCTTTCTACTGACCGTGCTGATAGCCTACTATGTAAGAGTCTCTAGGTTTGGCACAGGTCTGGCAGCTATAAGGGAGGATGAGGATGCCGCGGAGGTCATGGGTGTGGATACTTATAGGTATAAGCTAGCCGCCTTCGTGACGGCCGGTGTTCTCGCCAGCATGTGGGGGGTGGCGGACGCCTTCAGAACCTCCTTCAACGTAGCAGGCTACTTCTCGCTGTCACACAGCGTTATAATGATACTGGAGAACTCGATAGGCGGGATAGGAACGTTCACAGGCCCTTTAGTCGGAGCCTTCATATACTATCCCCTGAAATGGTACACGCAGGTTATCGCCGCACAGCTCTCCCTGCTCATACTCGGAGCCCTCATAATCCTAGTCGTATCGTTCGCGCCACGGGGGGTAGTGGGGGTGGTCAGGGAGAGGATGCCCAGGCTTAGGAGTATACTCGAGTAGAGTTGCTGGGGGTGGTTGGTTGTGGCGGGTACAGCAGTTCTGAGGGTTGATAGGGTGACGAGGAGGTTCGGCGGCTTGGTGGCCCTAGATAATGTTTCCCTCGAGGCGAGGGAGGGCGAGATACTCGGTGTCATAGGCCCGAATGGAGCGGGGAAGGCTACCCTCTTCAACGTGATAACAGGTGTTTACAGGCCGGACGGCGGGAGAGTGGTCTACCGGACGGGGGGGGTGAGGAGGTCGAGATAACAGGCTGGAAGCCCTACCGGGTTGCGAGGCTGGGTATAGCGAGGACCCACCAGATCGTCAAGCCGTTCCCAGACCTTACAGTGCTTGAGAACGCTATGATAGGCACCCTCTTCGGAGGGAGCGCCAGGAGCGAGGATGAGGCCCGTGAGGCCGCGCTTGAGGCCCTTAGATTCGTAGGCCTCGACGGCAAGGCGGATCTCCCGGCCAAGGTCCTAAACATACAGGAGAAGAAGAGGCTAGAGCTAGCCCGTGACCTCGCGGCAAGGCCTAGGCTCCTCCTCCTGGACGAGGTCCTCGCAGGCCTGACACCGGTGGAGGTGGAGAGAATGCTATGTCTATTGGATAATGTGAGGCGGGAGTGGGGGCAACCATAATGATGATCGAGCATATTATGCATGCTGTAATGAACATTGCGGACAGGGTAGTGGTGCTACATTTCGGGCGGAAGATAGCTGAGGGGGAGCCGGAGGAGGTGGCCTCCGACCCTGAGGTGATAACAGCGTACCTTGGAGACCCTGAAGTGGCCCTCAAGTTTGTGAGAAGGAGGGGTGGCTAGTGGTGTCACACCCTCTTCTAGAGGTTCGTGATGTAGCGTCGGGCTATGGCGAGACGCAGATTCTATTCGGAGTATCGCTACGCGTCGAGAAGGGGGGGATAACAGCCCTGCTAGGAAGCAACGGGGCGGGCAAGACCACAACCCTCTGGACCATAATGGGCGTGCTCTCTGCATGGAAGGGGAGAATAATCTTCAGCCAGGCCAACGTAACAAGGCTTCCAACCCACAGGAGAGTGGAGATGGGCCTGGTTCTAGTCCCCGAGGGAAGGAGGCTCTGGCCAAACCTAACTGTACACGAGAACCTCGTTCTAGGCGCAACCCCTCCCAGGGCAAGGGCTAGGATGGAGGAGAACCTCGAGATAGTGTTCAACCTCTTCCCAAGACTTAAGGAGAGGCTGAACCAGAAGGCTGGCACCCTGAGCGGGGGCGAACAGCAGATGCTAGCCATAGCCAGGGGGCTTATGACCGGCCCCGAGGTCCTCATGCTAGACGAGCCTAGCCTGGGTCTGGCGCCGAAGCTCGTCCAGGAGATAGCATCCATACTAAAGAGGCTCAGGGACGAGGAGGGGAAGACCGTGTTGCTGGTCGAGCAGAATGTGCACATATCCCTTAGCATAGCGGACTACGGCTACATACTGGAGAATGGGAGGATAGTCCTGGAGGGCGAGCCTGAGGAGCTGCAGAAAGACCCCCGGCTAAAGCAGGCTTACCTGGGGGTATAGGAGACCCGGCTAAACCCGTGTTGACGAGCCTTGGGGTTCCAGCCCTTTACACTCCATTATACACTACTACTCTTGTAGATATAGATTGTAATTATGGATGCTAGTCGGCGTAGCTCCCCAGCATTTCTACAGTCAGCTCCACGGCCCTCCTGAACTCTTCCCTATTCTCATGGCCTAGGCCTATCCTCAGCGTTCCAGGTAGTCCGAAGCATTCTCCAGGGTTTACAAGGACACCGTGGGTTTTGTAGAGGTCTAGAGAGAAAGCTATAGTATCCTCAACCCCCGTCTCGAGCATAGCGTAGGCTCCTGCCCCGGGCTTCCACAGGTTTACCGACGGCGCTCGCGTCGTGAGGTCCTCGAGGAGGCGTAGGTTAGAGAGAACTATCTTTTTCCCTCTCTCGGCTAGCCGGGTCCACGCCCCCTTCTCCAGGATCTGGCTCGCGATGTGCTCGCTAGGCTTTGGCGGGGATATTGTTGTGTAGTCTTTAACCATCCACAACCTATCCCTGAGCCTCCTAGAGGTTGCCGCCGCCCATCCTATCCTCAGGCCTGGGAGGCCGTAGACCTTGGATAGCCCCGAGACGGATATAGCGTTGGCCCCGTGTTCCAGTGCTGGCTCTAGAATCGTGGGGGCTGGCTCGGCCGAGTGTTCAAGGCCTCTGTACAGCTCGTCGAAAACCAGGGTGGAGCCCGCTCTCGCGGCTTCCGCAGCGATCTCTGTTAAGGTCTTGTAGCCGTCGACGGCACCGGTTGGGTTGTTGGGGTTGGTTATGAACACGGCCCGGGGCTTCTCCCTCCTAATCAACTCTACGTAGAACCCGGGGTCTAAGTTCCACCCGTGCTCCCGCCTCCTCCAAACCTCCAGGATTCTCGCGCCCCTCATCCTGAGGAGACCGTGTATTTGCATATAGTTGGGCATGTCAAAGACGACGCGGTCACCAGGGGCAACTAGGGCTATAACGGAGAGTAGGTTCGCCTCGGCTGAGCCGGTGGTTATGATCACGTGCTCTCTACTCACCAGTCCCCGGTAGTAGACGCCAGCCACACTCTCCCTAAGCCCCGGCTCGCCGAGAGTCCATCCATAACCCAGCACGGCACCCTTGATATCAAGGTCTATCCCCATCTCAACAAGGGCATCCGCAGAGGGAGGCTCAACCCCGCTCTCGCTCAGGAGGTATCTAGCGCTGTTCTCGAGGCTGCTCTGCCACCTCTCTAGGCAGAAGACGGGAAGGCCCGGCGTGGCCTCGCAATTAGTTAGGAATATCTTGTCAACAGGGTATGTGGGGCTGTCCACGCGGTAAGCACCATACCAGGTTAGATAGGGGTCACGGTTTACTAGAGGTCCGCGGGAATACTATTCCGCCTATATAAACGGGGTGGAAGGATGCGTGTCCCTGGGGTATGGGTCTCGTCAGGCCTCCTTAACACCGTTTCTCGCAAGCATGTAGCCGGCGACTAGTAGGAGTAGGGTTAGTATGGTTAGGTATGCTGTTGACACCGTTGGATTGTCGATGGGCTTCCCCACGAGATAGTATCTCACAAGGTCGGCTGCGTGTGTTATTGGGTTAACCTGGGCCACTGTTCTGAGCCAGTTAGGCATGAGGTCTATAGGGAAGAGGGCGCTGGAGGTGAACATGAGTGGTAGGTTTATGAGGTTTGCCAGGGCGAAGAGGACCTCCTGGTGTGATATGTTGAAGGCCATCCCCGTGAATATTGATGAGAGGCCTAGGCTCATTAGCATGAGTACTATCCACGCCATCACGAAGTCCACGATCGTTATCCCAGGCTTGAGGTGGAGCCCCAGGGGGTAGGCTATGGCGAGGAGTACGAGGCTCAGCACCGTTATCCTGAACAGGGTTCCCAGGACCTTTGAGGCGAATATGCTGAACCTGGGTATGGGGGAGGCTAGGAGCCTGGTTAGATATCCTATTCTCCTGTCGAAGACGACCCCCACAGCCCCGAACATGCTCTGGAAGAGGCTGAACACGGCGAGCATGCCTGTCGCGACGTATGTGAAGTAGTCAGGCGTCCCGAAAACCCTCTCTAGTCTCTTCGTCATAACAGTCCTGACAGCCTCCGCCACGGCGGGGCTCAGGCTGGGGTCGCTGGTTTGGACGAGGTTGTAGAGGTTGAAGCTCTTGCCGAAGAGGGCTATCCAGAATATGGGTGTGATAATGCTGACGACGAGAACTGACCTCCTGTTAACCCACTTAACTATCTCCCTCCTGGTGAGGATGAAGGTTGATACTATGATCCCAGCCATCTCACCTCACCCCCCTGATCATCCTCCTGTATTTAAACGGGTCGAAGGGCTCTTCTCCCCCTGTTAGGGTTCTTCCCGTAAGCTCTATGAAGACGTCTTCAAGCGTCGCCCTTGAGATACTGATAGACTTCACAGGAAAGCCGTTTAGAGCCTTGGCGAGCTCCGGCAGCATCGTGTCGGCCCGGTCCACCCTAAGCGAAACCCTGCCTTCCACCACGCTGGGTTCGAGGCCGAGCTTCACTCTCAGGGTCTGGGTGAGGGGCTCTATGTAAGCCGGATCCTTCAGCTCGATATAGATAGTCTCCCCCTTCACCCTAGCCTTCAGCTCGTCTGCAGTGCCCTCGGCCACGATTCTCCCCCTATCGATGATCGCGACCCTGTCCGAGAGGATCTCGGCCTCCTCCATGTAGTGGGTTGTAAGTAGTATGGTCACGCCTCCCCTCTTGAGGTCCTCGATATACCTCCACAAGCTCCTCCTCGAGTGCACGTCCAGGCCCAGGGTGGGCTCGTCCAGGAAGAGGACCTTGGGGCTGTGGACAAGGCTCATCGCAATCTCCAGCTTCCTCCTCATACCCCCGCTGTACGTGGCCACCCTCCTGCGAGCCGCCTCCATTAGGTCTAGATACTCGAGGACCTCCCTAGTCCTCTCCCTCGCCTCGCCAGGGGGTAGCCCATAGAGCCTCGCCTGTATATACACGTTGTCCCACCCGCTCATCTCATCGTCCGCTGTGAGGTCCTGGGGGACTAGGCCTATGACCCTCCTAACCATCCCCGCCTCCCTAACTATACTATAGCTGGCTATCCAAGCCTCGCCGCTCGTCGGCTTTAGGAGCGTACTCAGCATCTTTATAGTGGTGGTCTTGCCCGCACCGTTAGGCCCTAGAAGGGAGAACAGCTCTCCCCTGTTTATCTTGAAGCCCACTCCATCCACAGCCCTGAACCCGCCGTAATCTTTCACCAGGCCTTCGGCCACCACCATATAATCGTTTTTCAAACACGCCCCACCTTCTCAATCATTACTCGTATTTCTAAAGTATATATCTACATCCAAACTATAACCCTGACCCCAGACTATAAGACTATATGAGACCGCCTCCTACCAGACTCCTCGAGGACTAAGCCTGACAGGGCTTGCACTTTATACGTTGTTAACATAGTGGGATCTTTAGCTGGTGTGGCCCTGTTGGGAGGATTAGCCTGGATGCCCTAGAACGGGTCCTCTACCCCGTCATACCAGTTGTGGTCACCACAGAGCACCAGGGCCGTGCGGGGGGCATGCTGGCTACGTGGTGGATGCAGGCCTCCTTCACACCCCCTATCATGGCTGTGGCTATAGCACCCGAGAGGTTTACATACAACCTTTTGAGTGATAGTGGAGTATTCGCTTTCCAACCTCCTAGACTTTAGGCTCGCTGATAAGGCTCCGTTCCTCGGCGACGTGTCCGAGAGGATACTCCCGGGTAAGATAAAGGAGGCGGGTTTGAACATTGTGAGGGGCGAGGTCCTTGGGGCTCCCTTGATAGCGGAGGCTTCAGCCGCTGTGGAGCTGGAGCTTGTGGACGTTGTTGAGGCTGGCGATCACGACATATTCCTGGGGGGAGGCTAAGGCTGTTTACACCGTCGACGACTTCCACGGGGGAATGTGTAGCCCGGAAACAAACATATAGGCCGCTAATGTACCTTGGCAGGACGAAGAGGCCCGGCCGTTATCGAGGGTATTCGGGAAAGGTGCAGGGCGGGATGCCGTTTAGGGTTGAGGCTTGGATTCCCATAGGGGATCTCGGTAGCGTCAATGTCTACGCCTTCACAGAGGGGCCGACAACGGTACTGGTGGACTCAGGCATGTTCTCGGGGAAGAGCGTATACACGCTATTAAAGGGGCTTAGGAGGTTTGGCGTAGACCCCCGCTCGCTGGAAAGGGTTGTAGTCACCCACTACCATGTAGACCATCTAACGGGGGCTGCTATTCTGTGTGAGGCTCTGGGGGCTGAGCTTATGCTAGCAAGGGGCGATTTGGAACTCCTTCTACACGTTGGGGTGGAACAGTATTTCCGAGGGGCCCTGGAGTTGCTCGCCCTAGCCGGGACTCCCAGGACGGTTCTCGAGGAGATAGCGAGGTCCTCCCCGGCCGTCAGGGTGGCCGAGGCTTATGGTGCTGTGGCGGAGCTGAGTCCCAAGCCTCTGGGAGAGGGCGATAGGATTGGGATGCCGGGGCACGGGTATTACCTCGTGATGGAGACTCCCGGCCACACGCCTGGCCACATAGTACTGGTCTCCCATGGTAGGAGGAAGGTCCTATTGGGCGATACCGTGCTCCCAGGCATAACGCCGCACGTGTCACTGCACAGCCTGGACTCCGACCCCCTGGGAGACTATCTATCTAGCCTTAGCAGGATAGCCAGGGAGATGGATGGTTACCAGGGGCTCCCGGGCCACGGAGACCCAATAAAAGATGTGGCTACAAGGACCAGAGAGCTTATAGCCCACCACGTGGATAGGCTAGGGGAGATAGTTAACATACTAGGCAAGATAGGTAAAGCAACGGCCTTCGAGGTTGCACAAAGGGTCAGATGGAGGGGGGCTGAGAACTGGGGCAGCCTCCCACCTTTGGGCAAGTATCTCGCCCTCGGCGAGACCCTATCACACCTGAGGAGGCTAGAGGTCCTGGGGGTTGTTGAGAGACTTGAGGCTGGAGGGAGGCTGCAGTGGAGGCTCGCCGTTAATTCCCTTGATACCTCCAGAATAGTGAGGAGACTAGGGGTAGAGGCCTTAAAGTGAGGCGTTGAGGAGGCCACCGTACAACAATGGGGGGCATAAGTCGGAGGAGATTCCTCAAGCTATTGGCCATAGCAGGAGCCGTGGCTTCGCTTGGAACACTAGCGTACGTGCTTTCACCACCGAGACGCCAGCTCCCGGAGGCTGGGAGTGAGGAAGGTGTTGCTGAAAAGACGGGGGGAGAGTCGCTGGAGCCAATTGCTGTAGTTGAGGTTGTTGCTGAGGACTTAGAGGTACCATGGTCAATAGCTCCTCTAGGGGATGGGAGTTTCTTTGTGAGCGAGAGGCCTGGGAGGCTTGTATACGTGGATGCTAGGGGCTCTAAGAAGCTGGCTTACACCGCCAGCGTTGCTAGCGTGGGGGAAGCGGGTTTCCTGGGTATAGCTCTCCACCCAGAGTTCCCCTCAAAACCCTACCTATACGGATACCTCAGCTACTTCAGGGGTAGTGATGTATACAACAGGGTTGTTAGATTAAGGGTTGACAGACACAGCATGAAGATTATAGCGTCAGAGGCCATTGTAGACGGGATACCAGGGGGTATTATCCACAATGGGGGGAGGATAAGATTCGGCCCCGACGGAGCCCTCTACATAACGACGGGGGATGCCGCCAGGCCAAGACTAGCCCAGGACCTGGGTAGCCTTGAAGGCAAGATATTGAGAGTTGACGAGGACGGCGGCCTGCCTCCCGACAACCCCTTCCCGGGATCTCCAGTGTAC
The DNA here is from genome assembly GCF_000591035.1 of Aeropyrum camini SY1 = JCM 12091. NCBI lineage: Archaea > Thermoproteati > Thermoproteota > Thermoprotei > Acidilobales > Acidilobaceae > Aeropyrum > Aeropyrum camini. Next base: position 1,569,555 of record NC_022521.1, read on the forward strand.
AGCTATGGCCACAGGAACCCCCAAGGTCTCGACTGGCATCCCTCCAAGGGCTTCCTAGTGGCCACCGAGCACGGCCCCACAGGTAGGGATGAGGTCAACGTTGTAGCCCCCGGGGGCAACTATGGATGGCCCGACACGGTGGGCAAAGCCGGTGCGGAGGGGTTCATAGACCCCATTGTCGAGAGCGGTAGAGAGACCTGGGCACCTTCTGGAGCCTCTTTCGTTAGAGGCGGCCAGTTTAGGGGGCTTGAGGGTGACCTTCTGATAGCTTGTCTGAGGGGCCAGATGATTCTTAGAGTCAAAATACTGAGTTCATCTGAGGGTGTAGTGGCCGAGAAGGCCTTTGAAGGGAGATTTGGGAGGCTTAGGGATATCGTGTTCGACCGGGACGGCTCCATACTGGTGGCCACAAGCAACAAGGATGGAAGGGGGACTCCGCGAGGGAGAGACGACAAGGTTCTGAGACTCAGCAGGGTCGAATAGAAGTGAAGCAAAGCCGTTATCTATTGGCTAGCTTACCGCACTCACGGCGGGATAGCGTCTTTCAGCCACTTGCCTCCACGTTAGGTGGGAGGCCCGGACAGAGAGTAGTTACGCTAGGCTGGAGGGGGTGATGTTTGTCTGGCACCGTTAGGCTTTGCTATAACCCCTTGATCCTCAGCAGGTTCATCGACTACTCCCGAGCACCTCGTGGGTGCTTGAGACTCGTCCGGCTATCCAGCGATGCTACATAACATGAATTTCGTGGAGGAGACGGTGGTTCGCTCCGGAGGTCCTCCGTATACGGTTAAGGACTAATTAAATGATTGTGGTTTATGTGTAACTCCCCTGCCACTATTCTTTGATGTAGGGGCGGCCTAGCCAGGCGGGCATCCTTGGCTTCCTGAAGGCTATTAGGGTGACTGCAGCCAGTGTTGCTATGTAAGGTATAGTGTTTACCAGGTTGCTCGCAGCCGTTGCCTCCAAGACTATGTTGAGATATATCGCGAGCGCCTCTGAAAAGCCGAACACGTAGCTGCCCAACAGGGCCACCAGGGGGTTCCAGCCGCTGAAGGCTACGTTGGCGAGGGCTATAAACCCGCGACCAGCCGTCATGTTCTTGGCGAATACCCCCTGGTAGTCTATGCTGAGGTACGCCCCAGCTAATCCCGCCATGAGGCCCGCGAACCCTGCAGCGGCAATCTGGTAGAGGGCAACGTTAACACCCATAGCCTCCGCGCTCCTAGGATCCTCGCCACAGGACCTCAGCCTTAGCCCAGTTGTGGTCCTGTATAGGAAGAGCCAGACGGCAGCCCCGGCGGCGAGGGATATAGGCACCATGGGGCTTATCCTTACACCCGCTATCACGAAGCCTGGCATGGGCTCTACAGGGGGGCTGTTTGAGAAGGTGCCCCACAGCATGTAGGTCCCAACTACCGTGGCTCCCGCCGAGAAGATGTTCAACCCTACACCCGTAACTATCTGGTCGCCCTTCAGATATACGCTCACAACGCCGTGGAGAACGCCTATAGAAAGCCCTAAAAGTGCTCCTAACAGGTAGCCTGCCAGAGGGCCCCAGCCCGTCATTATGTAGACAGCCACAGCAGCCCAGGCTGACGCAAGCATTATGCCCTCAAGCCCTATGTTCACAATCCCGGCCCTCTCAGAGGCTATCTCACCTATAGAAGCTAGCGTTATAGGGACCATTGCTGATGCCGCGAGCAGGGCCAGACTAGTGAAGTCCCCCAGAACAGCCTCCACCAGTGTCAACAGGCCCTCACCCCCGCCTTCCAGCTATAGAGCGGAGCCTTCGCGGTATGCCTGTGTATCTTAGGCCCGAGAGGGCTGCCACGGTGAATATAATCGCGCCGTTGACAACGTCCGCCAGCTCAGCTGGGATCCGGGCCGTGACCTGTATCCTCTCGCTCCCGGATGCCAGGTCTCCCACGAATAGGCTAGCCACTACTATGCCTAGAGGGTTATTCCTGCCGATTAGGGCTACCCCGATGCCCTCGAAGCCGTAGCCGAAGAGGCCTGAGAGGGTCGAATCTATCCTATAACTATGTCCCAATATTAGGAGGGCGCCTCCCAAGCCCGCCAGGACTCCCGCGGCAGCCATGGAGGCGAGCTTGACTCTCTCGACGGTCACGCCCCTGCTGGCCGCTGCATACTCGTTTGCACCCGCGAACCTATATCTGAGACCGGGCACCGTCCTATAAATGATTGCCCAGGCGGCTAGCGCTGTGGCAAGCGAGAGAAAGACTATCGTGGGGAACCCTGACCTTAGATGTTCTCCGAGGGGGGCCGGGAGGAGTTCACTTGGTATCCAGGGAATCCTGGCCTCCGGAGGCACCTCGAGGGTCAGGTGAGAGTATATGGGGTCCGCGAGATACTCGACAACAACATACCTGAGGCTCCAGAATGCTATCCAGTTGAGCATTATGGTGGTGAGGACCTCGTTAATGTTCAGCTTCACCCTGAGGAGCCCAGCGAACAGCCCCATGAGACCCCCCGCAGCCGCTGCGGCCAATAATGCGGGGAGAGGGGTGTGGGGGAGTGTGAGGGCTGCGACTAGGGCGGCCGCCGCCCCCGCATAAAGCTGCCCCTCCGCCCCTATGTTGAAGAAACCCATCCTCAATGGGATCGCAAACGCGAGGGCAGTCATAACCAGAATAGAGGACCTCACCAGAAATATCTCCTGGTAGTAGATGAAGCTCAGGAGAATGTCTGCCACACCACTCAGAGGATCAGCCCCCCCGAGGGCGAGGATGATAGCTCCCGCTGCCAAGCCCAGGGCGACTGCCGCTAGGGTCAGGCCGAGGTCTCCCAGGCCTATAGCTACCGGTATTCTAGACACCCATGAGCACCCCCAGCTTCTCAGGAGTAGCCTGACCCCTTTCGGGAACGCCTGTGACCCGGCCTCCGGACATCACGTATATCCTATCGCTCAGCTCTAGGATCTCATCCAGGTCTGTTGATACGAGCAGTATTCCGGCTCCTTGCCTCGCGAGTTCCGAGAGGATGTTGCGGACGAAGGACGTTGTGGCAATGTCTAACCCCTGCGTCGGGTTGACAGCCACTAGTAGCTTGAACCCCCTGAGGACCTCGGACCCCACAATAACCTTCTGCTGGTTACCGCCGCTCAGCCTGCCCACGGGAGTCCATGGGCTCCTAGCCACCAGCCTAAACCTCTCCACGAGCCCCCTAAAAAGGTCCTCCAGCTTGCTCCTCCTCAGGAGGAGGGTTTTGGAGGCTGTGTAGTAGAGGAATGCGATGTTTTCGGCGACACTATAGTCCATTGCGAGGACCTTCCCCCTGTCACCAGCTATGTAGCCGCCTCCAGCCCTGTAGAAGTCGAGGCTCTTCTCAATCCTTCTCCCCTGTACCTCTATGCTCCCCCTAACCGGCCTCCGGAGGCCTATTATAGCGTCTACAAGCTCCTCCTGCCCGTTACCCGCAACGCCAGCGATCCCCACAATCTCGCCTTCTCTAACCTCTATGCTTACCTCCCTAACCCGCTCTACGCCATCCACAACGACGCTAACCTTGCTTACGCTCAGGAGCTTACGCCCCACCTTGCCCGGCGGCCTAGAGGTAGGTGGGGGGAGGGTGCCGACCATGAGTCTCGCCAGCTCCTCCTCACTCGTTCTTCCTACATCCTCAATGACCGCCGAGACCCTACCCCTTCTGAGGACCGTAACCCTATCAGCAACCCTCAGGACCTCGCTCAGCTTGTGGGTGATGTAGACCACGCTGACACCCATGTCCCTAAGCAGTCTCAGGGTTGAGAACAGTTTCTCCGCTTCGAGGAGTGTAAGGTTGCTAGTAGGCTCGTCAAGTATGAGGACCTTCGCGCCTCCGCTCAGGGCCTTTATAATCTCGACACGCTGTCTCGCACCCATGGGAAGCTCTGCAACCGTCTTTCCGAGGTCAATCTCGAGTCCAAGCCTCTCCGCAGTCTCCAGCGTCCTCCTCCGAGCTTCACTCCTCCCAAGGCCTAGGCTGGAGAGGTATATTGCAATATTCTCCTCAACAGCCATACTCTCGACTAGCCTGAACTGCTGGTAAACCATGGCTATCCCATTCCTTATAGCATCCCACGGCCCCCTCCAGGAGACCTTCCGGCCCCAAACATAAATCTCCCCCTCCGTAGGCTTGATCTCTCCGTAGAGTATCCTCATTAACGTGGTCTTACCCGCCCCGTTCTCGCCGAGGAGAGCGTGTACCTCGCCAGCCCTTAGGGTGAAGTCAACGTTGTCTAGAGCCTTTACACCGTCCGGGTAAACCTTTACTATGCCCCTCATAGCAACGGCGAGGCCAGCGTCGCCGGAGCCGTTTCCGCTCATACCGTAGCCACCCGTGAAGGCCTCGGTCCCCGGAGCCCTGTCTCACTTAACATTTTCCTTGGATAACACTGCCTTAACTCCAGTTAACAAGTATCCATAGAGTTCGGTTGGGATAAAAAGAGTGTGGCGGGATAGCTCCACCCGGCCTAAGATTCTAGCGCAGCCTCAAGGTTTCCAGCCTTTAGCTCCTCTATTATGCTGTCGTAAGTGTCGTGGTCTTGCGGTGTCACGAACTTTATCTCTCCATTGATAATCTTCTGCTTCAACTCTTCCACAAGCCTCCACCCGTCGTCGCTTATCCACTTCTCCCTCTGGGACATAACTATCTCGACCACCTTCTCCGGCGTCAAGCCCTCCGGTAGCTGGCCGGTCTCCGCCGCTATCTCGGCGAAGTACTTTATAATCTCCTCGTCGCTCAGCCCTAAGCCGCCCTCCTTGAGGCCCAAGCTTACTATGCCGCCTCTGAACCTCCCATCCACAACATCCTTTATGGCAGTATAGACCGCCACGTCAACCCTCTTCAAACCACTTATAATTATAGTCTGAGGGTCGTACCACTCCTGGCTAGCGTCCTGGCCTATGCTGAAGGCTGTAACCCCTCTCGAGGCGGCTTCCTTGACTGCGTTGAACATGCCCACGTGTGTGAGCCCTGCTACCCCGTAGAAGACCCTGACTCCCTGCTGTAGCATTTGCTCCGCTGTAGTCTTGCCCAGCGTTGGATCGTCAAACCTGCCTGTATACGTCCACACCATCTCGACGTCCGTACCCATGGCCTGGTTGTAGTACTGGACTCCATAGAGGTAACCTATGTGGAATCTCCAGAGCGGGGGTATGTCCATCCCCGCGACAGCACCCGCTTTAGCCTCCTCGCCGGTAGCCTGGGAGATGTTGTTGGCTATGTCGGCCGCGATTATGCCGACAAGGCTTGCCACCTCCTGCTCCCTGAAGAGGTAGCTCGCCACGTTGTCATACCTCTCCCTAGTGGCGGCGTCTATCAAAGCGTACTTCTGCTCCGGGTATCTAGGCGCGACCTTCTCAAGCGGCTCCTGCCATAGGAAGCCTACAAGGACGATTAGATCATACTCGCCACTCCTACTTGCAGCATCTAGAACACTCTCCATGACCGCCAGGCTCTGGGGCGTCTGAAAAACTACATCCACGCCGAGCTCCTCAGCCGCCCTATCAGCCCCTAGCGCAGCCATGTCGTTAAAACTGAGATCGCCCCTACCGCCAACGTCGAAGAGAACCAGTACAGTGATAGGCTTGGTTTGTTCCGTCGTCACCGAGGAAGTCGTAACCTCATAAGCAGCTGGCGTTGTGGTCTCCCCGCCTGTAGCCTCGGGTGGTGTAGTCGTGCCCGTAGCTCTTCCGGTCTCAGGCGCCTCTCCTCCCCCTCTAGATGTTATGACGAAAGCGGCTGCAACTAGGATCAACAGAAGAAAAACGGCGCCGGCAGCAATGAGTAGCCTCGAGTTGCTGGCTAACGCCAAGGCTACCAATCCATGTTGCCAGGCGGTACTGCCGGGATTTAAATAGTGAAAGCTAGACATTTAACATCGGGATAGCTAAAGCCTTTTGCTATTACTCATGCAAAAAAGGTTACACAAGGTCCTAATCCTCCCTCCAACACTAAACCCTTGGAGACCTTTATCAGCACTTCTATACAGCCAGCCGTATCCTCACATAGTAAACCTTCTCATCATCCCTCCTACCAGCCTCTAGGACCTCGAACCCCATATCCTCGGCTATTTTCTGGACCGCCAGCCACGTGTCGGGGTCTCTCATCACAACCTCGTAGACCTCCCCGGGCCTTGCAAGCTGTGCGACGTAGGTTTCGAAGGCCTCAATCTTGGGCATTCCACACTTGTCCTCGATCTTTCTGAAGTCTATGATTCTGACGTCGAGTTCTCCGCTCAGGGCTCGTCCCCCCGCTTCACGGGGGCCCTAACCATGTTGCCCCACTCGCTCCAGGAGCCGTCGTATACCGCGACGTTGGGATAGCCCAGCAGCTCTTTGAGCACGAACCATGTGTGGGAGGCTCTCTCCCCTATCCGGCAGTACATTATCACCTCCTTATCCGGTGTTACTCCTTTGGTCTCGTAGAGGCTTCTAAGCTCCTCGGGCGATTTAAAGGTCCCGTCGTCCCTCACTGCTTGCTTCCAGGGTATGTTTAGGGCCCCGGGTATGTGGCCACCCCTCTGGGCCTGCTCCTCAGGGTACTCTGGCGGGGCTGTTATGTCTCCCCTGTACTCCTCGGGGCTTCTGACGTCGACTAGCACGGTGTTGGGGTTGTGCAGCCTTCTCAATACGTCTAGGAAGAAAACGCGGTATCTGCTGTCGACTGTGACTACTCTGTAACTGCTCTCCCTATCGGCACGAGGCGGCTCCTTGCTGGCGGGCCTTGACATCGGCTTCCCTAGGGCGATCCACTTACTCCTACCCCCATCTAGGAGGCTTAGCCTCTGGTGGCCGTACATCTTGAAGACCCAGTAGGTGAAGGCGGCAAACCAGTTGTTGTAGTCTCCGTAGAGGATAACGTGGTCTCCATTCTCTACTCCGAGCCTTGCCATTAGCTTCTCGAAGCCCACGGGGTCTATGATGTCTCTCTCCGGATACTTGTTGAGATCTCTCTTCCAGTCTATGAGGAGTGCTCCGGGGATGTGGCCTACGAAGTAGGCTGTAGCCGGGTCGTAATCTACCTCGATAACTTTTACATCGCTTCTCTTGATGTTGGCTTCGAGCCATTCGATACTAACCAGAGGGCCTGGGTAGTCAGTTACCAAACTTATTCACCATTAACACTGTTAAAGCGTAGGGTGTATATCGGTTCGAAGGAGTTTTAGACGAATCAAAACTCTGCCGACTATTTTTAGCCTAGCAGGAGGTACTGCCTATATAATTATGCATTTACTTCTAGGGAATACTGATTGGCCAGGGCTAGCTACTAAGACTCTCGCGCCTCCACCGAGTTTCAACCGCCCTCCAGCCTTTACTGCCCGTGGGGAGAGGGTGGTGGTAGCTTGGCCACGGCGTCTACATCTATTATGCCCCTGTACGCCTCCCTGTATATTGGGCTCTCTAGGATCCTCCTGATATACCTCCTCCTGTCGTACTTCTCGCCTGGGTTGAACCCTTTTATCCTGAGGTTCTTGGCCTTGGCGTAGCGCTTCTGCACGTTGTCCCTGTAGATGTCTTCGAGCACGTTGAAGGCGCAGAAGGGGACAAGTCTCCCGTCGGGGAGGGCGTAGTGTATGTTGCATCTTCTAACCCTTGTTATGTCGTAGTTGTACCTGTCCATGAAGTGCATCATACCGAGGAAGAGGGTCTTCTTGTGGAACGCTTTTATGGCTTCGTAGTTCTTCCTCAGGAATATGCTTATTATAAGCTTGTATATGTCCAGGTTCCTCGGCATCCTGTTGAAGTCTATGAACCTCCTAGCCACCCACGCTATCTCCGCCGCCGCTTTAAGCCTGGACAGCTTGCCGCCGTTGTGCTCAAGCTTTATCCTCTCCTCCTCGAGGAACTCGATGAAGCCCTCCACATCTATGACCTCGGTTATAGGGAGGAACCTTCTGGGCACTCCATATCTGTCCCTCTCGAGGGCGAATACGTAGGTCGCCGAGCCGCAGGCGGGGTGGTTGCTGAGAGTGTCGTAGAGCTTGCCTGTTAGGGCGTCTATCGCTTTGACGAACTTCGCCACAACGGGAACGGGGTACCAGGCATCCATGGGTATTTGGCCATCGGTCTGCTCCTCTATCCTCTTTATAACGTCGGGTATGGTAATCCTCATCCTCTCCCTCTCATGCTTTCTCATCATGCCTGTTAGGCTGACTGGCTGGAAGTTAACTCCCCTGACGGCGTCGATATGCTTGCCCGCGAACCTGATTATATCTCCCACCTCGTGGTCGTTGATCGTCCTTATGACTGTTGGGACGAGGACAACGTTGTCCAGGCCGCCCTTCTTGAAGGCTTTGAGTGCGAAGGGGGCTTCGTAGTGGTTCTTCCAGTTGGCCTTGGGTGTGACGCCGTCGAAGCTCATGTAGACAACGCTGACCCCGGCCTCCCTGAGGCTCCTTACATACTCGACAGCCCCCGGGGGATTGTCTATGTATCTGCGGGCGACGTTTATGCCGTTGGTGTTAAGCTGTATATAGTGCGCCCCCGCCTCCTTGATAGCCTTTACAACGTCTACAAGGTCCTCCCTCACGGTTGGCTCTCCGCCTGTTATCTGGATGTTAACGTGTACATCACTCCCCTGCCTCTGCCTCGCAACCTGCCTCACCATGAACTTTATCTGCTCTATGCTTGGCTCGTAGATGTAGCCAGCCCTCTCAGCGTAGAAGAAACAGTAGAAGCACGAGAGGTCGCATCTATTCGTCACCACTATGTTGACCAGTGCGCTATGGTTCTCGTGGAGGCTGCAAAGGCCACATGCATAGGGACAAGGTGCAGTGGCCGTGGTGTATGGGCCGGCTCCCGCCAGGCCGAGGCCCGTTTCCTCCCACCTCATCTGCCTCCAGTAGAACCTCTCGTCACCGTAGTAGAGGTCCTCTATCTCACCGTGCTTGGGACACTTCTTCCTTATATAGAGCCTGCCTCCCCTCGCAACAATCACAGCCGGCAGGAGCCTGAGGCAGTAGGGGCATATGCTTCCCGTGTATTTAACGAGCCTCTCACCCTCCCTAACAGCAGGGAGGGGACCGCCAACCCCTATTCTCCTACCATCTATCTCAATATACCTCTGACCATTCTCCCTCCTGAGAACACCAACCCTTAGAGGCCTCTCAACACTCCTGGGGGGCTCCTGCTTGAGCCTCAGCATAACCTCCCACCCCCCAGGACTTTCAATACCGGGGGGTCCTCCCCCCATGGGGTGGCCTATCCCTCTATAATCATTATATTGAGCTCCGTATTATTATGCTTATCACCCTCTAGAATGATAAAACCTAATTGATTTACACGAAGGCTAAAAGCTAAACATTTATTCGAATCACGTTTAAAGGCATACGTGATGGCCCTTCCTCTACCAAGTATCACTTCTCTCCCTGCGGTAGCCCACCCCATCTACCCAGATAGCTGTTTACCACCGCTAGGAACCTCCTGGCCGCATCTGCCTCTGCACAGGGCGTTTCCAGGACCTCGCCGTCCACACCCTCAGCAACCACCCTATACCACCCCCGGGGGTTGTCACACTCCTCTAGCCTGGCGCTCCTCAGTAGACCGTTTATAGCGAGGCCCTCCAACTCTATAAACCCGGCCTTCCTCACCCTCGACAATACACACCCCACCGCCATCCCGTGGATTACGAGGTAATCGCATTTATCGGGATACATATTTTGAATAGAGGGCTATATACAATAACCCCTGGGGACACGGCGGCAGGTGGATTGGTAAGGATGGGCGGCAGGATTTTCGACACGGTTCTCACGAGGAGGCCACCACACTCTATGTCGCGCTGCATAACCGAGCCGGGGTATCGAGGGGCCGCGAAGTTCAGCTATGAGGAGGCTCAGGCCCAGTATAGAGGCTATGTTGAGAGTCTCCGCTCCGCTGGCATCACTGTTAATGAGTTGGAGCCGTTGGAGGACTATCCTGACAGCGTTTTCATACAGGACACGGCCGTGGTTGGAGGGAGGAGTGGAGTCGCCGTTCTAGCCCGCTTCGGCGCCTCCCCCAGGAGGGGCGAGGAGAATCATGTGGCACCTATACTCTCGGCCAGGGGTTTTGAGATAATTCGTGTGAGACCACCCGGAACACTAGAGGGGGGCGATGTTCTAGTCACCGGAGAGGGAGTGGTCTTTGCTGGCCTGTCCTCGAGGACTAGCATGGATGGCGTAGAAACCCTGAGAAAAGCGTTCCCAGGCGTCAACATCGAGACGGTCAGGGTTAAAGGACTCCACCTGCTCTCCTACCTAGGCTACCTGGGGGGGTCGGCTATAGCTTCTGCCGAAGGCCTCTACGATAGAAGCATATTCAGGCGGCATGGTTTCGACGTGATAGAAATACCCTGGGAGGAGAGGGAGGCCGCAAACCTCCTAAACCTAGGCGGCGGCAAAGTTCTCTTGCCAGCGGGTTACAACCAGACTCGAGATCTTCTGGAGCAACACGGGTTCAAAGTTGTTGAGCTCGGGATACGGCAGTTCCAGGCTTGCATGGGAGGAGTAACATGTCTAAGCCTCCCAATTTACAAGATTCTGTAAGACTGGTAAACCGGAGGATGCAGGCGATTATACAGTAACACTGGGACTCGGTAAGCCCCCCAGGACTGTAGATTACCCGTTCAGTGTTAACTTAGTATCCCGCACGTTAAGCCCTCTCGACTCTAAACAGCCCCTTACTTCCAAACCGCATCAACACTGCCCGCTTAATTATGCCGAGGACCTCGCTGTCAGGAAGAATGTCAGTCATCGCTGGATCCACAAGATGATAGTGGCCTGCCTGCTCTTTAAAACTACTGAATGACGTGGGGTGGACAAGCTTCAGTCGTTTTCACATTATGGGTCGGCCGATTCCTGGAAACTTCTACAAACACCCTAAAAAGCCTTTAGACACGAACTGATAAGCCCCCCGTATATGGTGCTAGGGCTGTTGCCCCTCTACAATGTATTCTATAGTGACTGGCAGGTTTATCTCGCCTTTTCCTGAAGCAGATGACCATGCTATTTCGATGCTAACCTTGTACTCTCCTGGGCTTAAAGGTAGGGGGGAGTCGTATCCGGGTATTATGGCGAGAGGCCTTACACAGCCCACGTTAAGGTCTAGAATGCATGGCATATGAATAACGGTATTTCCCCCAGCACCCTCCAGGGTTATGGTTGCACTGGCTATCAGGCTTACACTGCCATGAACCTCCGGCTCGAGAGCTTTGAACTTGACTGCCACTCCCTCGCCGTAAACCCTTAGAACTGCTGCCTCGGCGAGGACCTCCCGCCCCTGGGGGGTGTCTATCTCTAGGGGGATTTCGACGGTATCAGGGCTAAGCTGAGCCCCAGGCACGTCGACCCTCATCTTGACGATGAACTGCCCCGCCATAAGAGCGGCCACTGAGAGGGCGGCTGCTCCCACGAGGGCTATGGCTATTGCTAGTACGAGTTTACCCTCGACTCTGGAAGGCATAGTTATCCTCTCTGCTTTGATAGGGTTGGTCGGCCACCCGTTAAAAACATGGTTTGGAAGTTGTGGACGAGAGGTGCTTAATAAAAACTAGCTAGAATGACGGGTGTCGAATCCTGTTATCCCGTTTTCCCCCTCTCTAGCGCCTTCCTAACAGCGTCTACAGCACTTGGATCCTCAAGTGTTGTGACATCACCGACTGGCTGGCCGCGCAGCAGGCTTATCATTATCCTCCTCATTATCTTGCCACTCCTAGTCTTCGGAAGCTTCTCCACGAAGTATATCCTGGAGGGTTCTGCAATAGGTCCTATCAGCCTCCTCACCGTCTCCCTAAGCTCCTTCTCTAGTTTCTCGCTAGGCTCGTAGCCGGCTCTTAGGACGACGAAGGCTACTGGAACCTCACCCTTAACCGGGTCGGGCGCACCTACCACCGCCGCCTCGCTTACTGCTGGGTGCGTTAGGAGAGCGTCCTCAAGCTCTATCGTCCCTATCCTGTGGCCAGCCACGTTGAGGACCTCGTCCGCCCTGCCTAGTATCCAGAAGTAGCCGTCGCTATCCTTAACGGCATAGTCCGCCGGGTAGTAGATCCAGACTCCCTCCTCTGGCCTGCTGAACCTGGTCCAGTAGGTCCTCACATACCTATCTGGATCTCCCCATATACCCAGCATCATGCCAGGCCACGGCTCCCTCACTACCAGATAGCCCTTCTCACCCGGACCTGCCTGCCTTCCGTCACTTGTCAGGACGTCAGCCACAATCCCAGGTAGCGGGAGCGTAGCGCTGCCCGGCTTCAGAGGGACCAGCGCTATCCCGGGCGCGGGGCTTATCATTGCCGCCCCCGTCTCTGTCTGCCACCACGTATCGACTATGGGCGCACTCTTCCAGCCTATCTTCTCGTAGTACCACTTCCACACCTCAGGGTTAATCGGCTCCCCCACAGTACCCAGTAGCCTTAGCCGGGAGAAGTCTCTGCCCTCAACCCACTCGTCCCCATACTTCCTGAGCAGCCTGAGAAGGGTGGGGCTGGTGTAGAAGACCGTTACTCCGTAGCGCTCCACCATCTCCCAGATCCTACCGGGGTTCGGATAGTCTGGAGCCCCCTCGTACATGATCTGGGTTTCGCCGTGCATCAGCGGGCCGTAGACTATGTAGGTGTGGCCCGTTATCCAGCCTATATCCGCTGCAGTCCAGAAAACGTCCTCGGGCCTTGGATCCCAGTTCCAGCGGAATACATTGTAGACGTAGGTCATGTAACCGCCTACGCTGTGCATTATACCCTTGGGCTTTCCTGTCGTCCCGCTGGTGTAGAGTATGAAGAGCACGTCGTCAGACTTCCTCGGCTCTGGCTTCACATAGACCTTCTCAGGCACCTCCTTCATAAGGTCGTGGTACCAAACGTTGAGCTCGCTGCTCCACCTGACCTCGTTTCCAGCCCTCTTCACGACTATAACCTTCCTAACCCTGACACCCTGATCGGCGGCGAGCTTCACAGCCTCGTCGGCGTTCTTCTTGAGATCTACTATCCTCCCTCTCCTGTAGAAGCCGTCCGCAGTTATGAGTACATCCGCCTTAGCGTCGACAATCCTGTCGGCGAGTGCCCAGCTGCTGAACCCCGAGAAGACCACACTGTGTATGGCCCCGATTCTGGTCACGGCGAGCATGGATATGGGTAGCTCGGGTATCATCGGAAGGTAGATCGCAACCCTGTCCCCTGGCTTTACGCTGATATACTCCTTCAAGGCGTAAGCTAGCCTGTTAACTTCCCTATAGAGGTCGCCGTAGCTGAGAACTCTCCTGTCCCCCGGCTCCCCTTCCCAATAGTAGGCCACCTTGTTCTCTACACTGGTCCCAATCCACCTGTCAAGCGCGTTGAGGTTTATGTTCGTCTCTCCCCCCACGAACCACCGGTAGAACGGGGCTTTCTCTCTATCCAAAACCTGGTGCCACGGCTTAAGCCATACGAGCTCCCTGGCTCTCTCATCCCAGAAGCGCTCGATATTCTCTATACTCTTCCTGTAATAACCAAGATACTTCTCAGCGTCAGGATAGTACCTCTCCTCGAAGGGAAGAGCCTCCTCAGACAAGGCCTCACCCCCGAAGCAGCCGTTATAGGCTGCTAATCCACGATAACATATATAATACCTGATAGACCACTTAAGTGGGATTAAGAATTAAGTCTATGTCCTGTTCTGAAGATTGCGGTAATGCCTGGGACCATTATGAGTAAGCGGAAAATCCTCCAAGAAACAAGTACGGTATTTAAGCTTTGTTCTTCGCGACATTTATAGTATCAGGAACAATTGTATATTTTAAAAATTATAAATATGTGCTTGGATAGCCAATATCAAACTGTATATTACAATATATAGGCATGAGGGAGGGGTGCCTAATGAAGCGTTCCCCTTCAGCATCATGTAGCACGTGCAATACGAGGAGAGAGTTCCTGAAGAAGACAGCAAAAGCGGCAGTGGCAACGTCATCCCTCATACTGCTAGGATCCGTCACAATAAAGTCTCAGGCAGCCAGCGAGAGGGTAAGAGGCAGACGCTTTGCGATGTTTATTGACGTCGACAAGTGCTACGGCTGCTACGCGTGTGTCGTTGCCTGTGCCCACGAGAACAATTTGCCTATAGGAGTATATAGGACTTGGATAGAAAGGTATGTGAAGGAGGACGGTACTCCCGTTTATGTCCCCAAACAGTGCAACCACTGTGATAACCCGTCCTGTGTTGAGGTCTGTCCTGTAAAGGCAACTTACGTCAACGAGGACGGCATTGTCCTCGTGGATGACGACCTATGTATAGGCTGTGGGGCATGTATACAGAACTGCCCCTACGGAGCTAGGTTCTACAACCCCATCAAAGGAGTCGCGGACAAGTGCACCTTCTGCGTCCACAGAATATACTCCGACATGCTTCCCGCCTGTGTAGAGGCCTGTCCGACGGGTGCAAGGGTGTTCGGCGAGCTTGCCGACGAAGAAAGCGAGGTTTCGAAGCTCATAAAGAGCAACAATGTCCAGCAGCTCAAGCCGTGGACCGGCAACGACCCACAGATATTCTACAAGGACTTGCCCCAAGAGGCTAACACCTAGTAGGGGGTGATGGGTTGTGAGTGTGGGTGAAGTGTTCGAGGTTTTCCCCGAGTTCGGCAACATTCTGCCCAACGAGATGGCGTACGACTTTAAAGCAGGAGGGGCAATATGGGGGGTGCTCCTAGTAGTCTACCCCCTCATGACAGGAATACTCGCTGGCAGCTACCTAGTGAGCGCGCTGGCCTACGGATTCGGCGTAAAGCGGCTATACAGGGTCGCGGGGCTATCGCTAATAATAAGCGTGGGACTTCTGATATCAGCCCCCATATTCCCCATGGTCGATTTGAAGCAGCCTCAGAGAGCCTTCGAGATCTTCCTGAGACCCCACGTTATACCCTCCGACGCCTATCCGGGAGTATCGCCCATGGCGTTCTTCGGTATACTGTATATCCCTCTGCTCGTAGTGGCGCTGCTTAACCTCATCTTCGTGTACAGGGCCGACATGGCTGCTAAGGCAGAAGCGACAGGAAATATCATCTACAGGATACTATCGCTTGGCAGGGGATATAGTAGAGAAGATGTGGAGAGGGACAGAAGGGTTGTAAAAATCCTCTCCATCATAGGAGTGATCCTCGCTATACTCTTCCACGGATACTTCGACATACTCCTGGCAAGCATTAAGTCGAGAATACTTTGGGTTGACCCCAGCCTGCCTATAAGGCTACTGGCCTCAGCAGTATTCTCGGGAGCGGCTCTTGTAACAGTAGCATACTACATAGCGGCAAGATTTTCGCCTGGAGAGAGCATCGATGCCGGAACCATGAAGACGCTGAGCCTAATAATGCTCTTTGGCCTAGCAGCAGCCCTGGTTACGGAGATAACCTCAGAAATACTTAGAGTAGGGTATTACCTGCTCCCGGGAGAGGGTATAGAATACTACGAGTCTCTCAGGGGGTCCATGTTCATAGACAACGCATACTATATACTTGCGCTAATTCTACTCGTGTCTCTGCTGATACCGAAGGTTAGAGAGAACATACACTCTGTAGCCGCTATAGCCGCCCTGGCTGTTGTTACGGAGATACTAAACAAGTGGCTCGTGGTGATAGTCCCTCAGCTGCTCTCGAGAACCGAGGCCGGCTTCTTAGAGTATGCTATAGAAGGCTGGGAGATCCGCCTACTCGTTGGTGGCCTCGCCTGGACGGTGTTCGTATTTACAATACTGCTTTGGATCTTCCCGTGGAACGGCAAGTTCGCTTCAAGATGGGATATCGCTGGGGAGGGGAGGTGATGGAATATGGTTAGTCGTCGTGATTTCGTTAAGGGCTCAATCGCCATAGCCTCCCTCCTTGTAGCGGGAGCAGGACTGCAGCCGGTGCTATCACAGCTAGTCCGTCCGAAGTTCGAGAGAATAGCTCCCGACCTTCAGATGGGAGCTAACGTGAGGTACGTCTACTCGTCATGCCTTGGCTGCAACGTGAGGTGTGGGATAAAGGCTAGAGTTGTGAAGGTAGGAGATCTCGAGATTGTGGAGAGGATAGAGGGGAACCCGTACCACCCATACAACAGGGCTGTGTCGCTCAACGGCAATGGTAAGCTCGGTAGCCAGCACCTCCGGTTCTACCATCTACCGTACAATACCCCAGTCAAGGAGGCGCTAACCAAGTGGCACGGCACCCTCTGCCCCAGAGGGCAGGATGGAATATACTACCTATACGACCCGTACAGAGTTCTGGTGCCACTCAAGAGGGCTGGTCCTAGGGGGAGTGGTAAGTGGAAGCCGATCTCCTGGGAGCAGCTGATAATGGAGGTTGTCGAGGGCGGTGTGATAGAGGAGACAGGCGAGAGGCTGCCGGGCCTGAGGGACTTCTTCGTATACGGAAAGCTGAGGGAAGCCGGGTTTGAAGACCCCAACGCCATATTGTCTGATATGAAGAAGGATGTGCAAGAGATTCTCGAGTATGCGAAGAAGCCCGAGACTAGCTACGAGGATATAGTAATGAAGATAGAGGAGTTTAAAGAGAAGTGGTCTAAAATATTGGGTGAGAAGGGCCTCAAGCTAGAGGACATACTGATTGACCCTGACAGGCCGGATCTCGGGACTAAGGCTAACATGGTCGCTTACCTCAGGGGCAGGGGCCAGGGACACACCGACTACATGAGCGCCCGCTGGATAGCCGGTTTCGGTAGTGTTAACTGGCTAAGGCACACTAGCTCATGCCAGCTTGGATATTACGCTGCAAACTACCTCTGGGCGGGCTACCATGACATACAGCCGGATCCTGTCAGCAGCAAGGTAATCATAATGGCCGGGGCTAGCATGGGCAGACTCCACCCGGGCGCCACGGGCCAGGGCCTCCTGATATCCAGGGCTGGAGAGGGCGATCTCAAGATTTACTACGTAAACCCCACTGCTCCGAGAACCGATGCTGGCGGGAACATAGTCTGGATTCCGATAAAGCCCGGCTACGACGCAGCTCTGGCATTCGCCCTCATCAGGTGGATAATTGAGAATGAGAAGTACAACAAGGAGTTCCTCGAGATACCCAACGAGGAGGCGGCTGAACGGAAGGGCTATCCCGTGCATAGCAACGCCACCTGGCTAGTCATAATGGAGGAGGGCCACGAGAAGTGGGGCGAGTATCTGAAGGCTAAAGACGTGGGGCTGGAAGACAGCGACAAGCCAGTCGTATTCACGGAAGAAGGCCTTGCAACTTACGACAGCGTGGATAAGGCCGAGATAGACTGGGAGGGAGAGGTAGTTCTCACAACCGGCGAGAGAGTCAAGGTGAAAACCTCATTCCGGATCCTAAAGGACGAGGCCCTCTCCCGAAGCATAGACCAGTGGCTATCCATAGCCAGCCCCTACGAGCCCGGCTCCAGCGAGTTCAGGGAATGGAGGGAGAAAGTCCTGGAGATGGCTAGGGATTTCGCCGAAGCGGCCCCAATGGCAGGCACATACATCCACCGCGGTGTGGGGATGCACTCCAACGGCGAATACGCTGTCTGGGCATACAGGGCTCTCGACACCCTAGTAGGGAACTATCATAGGAAGGGAGGCCTCCTGGCCAGGGCAGGCCATACCAAGTATAACAGCTACGTCTACCATGTCGATAAGAAGGGCTTCGGAGAGCCTGTGAAGTGGGGCCCGCCGATAGACAGGCATAAAGCAAAGTATGAGGACACCTTAGAGTACTGGCTCAAGGTGAAGAAGGGGGAGAACCCGTACCCCGCTAAGAGGCCGTGGTACCCGCACACTCCCGAGGAGAGCTACACCGAGATATTCGCAGGCATAGCGGAAGAGTATCCATACAAGATGGGCGCCCTAATACTATTCTACGCCAACCCGGTGCTCGCCGCCAACTATGGAGTGAAGTTCATAGAGGTGCTTAAGGACACTAAAAAGCTACCCTTGTTCATAGCAATAACTACAACCATAAACGAGACCATGCTCTACGCTGACTATATCGTCCCCGATACAACTTACCTCGAGACAGGCACGCTAGGCATGCAATACCTGTATGCGAGCAGCGGTGGAGTGCTTCTAGCGGAGGCTGCGAGAAGCCCTGTCGTCATGCCGCTCACACAGAAGATAGGCGAGCCGGAGAGGTATGCTAGCTTCTGGGAGTTCTTCATAGACACTGGCAAGGCCCTCGGTATGCCGGGCTTTGGCAAGGGGGCGATAAAGGGTCTAAAGTACCACGAGGGTAAGAGCTACGACCTCGACAACCTGTGGGACTATATAATGAGAGTGTACGCCAACGCCGCCATGCACGCTAAGGACATGGGAATCATACCAGAAAACGTGCCGGAGGAGGAGGTCAAATTCGTGGAGGAGAACTACCCGGTGGCCAAGTTCAAGCACCTAATACCGGACGAGTGGCCGTACGTAGCATACATGCTCGCAAGGGGAGGGGTCTTCACAAGCTACGAGGAGTCATTCCATCCCAACGGAGTGTCTAAGAGGAAGGTGCCAAACAAGAGGAAGAAGTTCAAGAAGACGCTAATGCTATGGAACGAGGACCTCGCCAAGACTAGGAACAGCGTCACGGGAGCCAAGTTCTGGGGAGGACCCAAGTACATACCGCCATCAACCTACGCACCAGTCAAGGGCGGCTCAAAGAGCTTCTACGGAACGCCCCTCAGGGAGATCTATCCGGAAAGCGAGTACCCATTCCACCTAGTATTCACCACGGGCCCACTGTTCACGAAGCACAGGAGCCAGTTCTACTACGCTATAAAGCAGATATCGCCCGAGAACTATCTGGTCGTTAACCCGAAGGACGCTGAGAAGCTTGGCCTAGAGACAGGAGACGTTGTAGAGGTTGAAACACCAACTGGCAGGTTCAAGGCACCCGTCGTTGTGGAGCCCACCGTCCCACCCGGCGTCATAATGGTTCCATACGGCATGGGGAGGTGGGCAGACACAGTTGTAAAGAAGCCAAGCTACTTCGAGGTCAAGGACAGCAGGCTAGCGAGCCTCATAAAGGAGTTGCCTGAGAGGGAGGAAATACCTGAGGACGCTGTCAACCCGGTGAAGAGGCTTCCCGAGCTCAAGAAGAAGGTGCTCTTCACAAAGAGCACCCCAGCATACTATAACCAGGCAGAGCCAGACAAGTGGAGGTTCAACGGAATAACCCCCAACGTGGCGGAGATGAGCGACCCAAGCCTCGGAGGATGGCCGCTTCTAAGCATAATAGGGGCAGCCCAGGCATACTACTTCAACGTAGCCAGGATACGGAAGACGGGGGAGAAGCACGAGTTCGAGAAGACCTATCCATACATAGTATGGTAGGGAGGATCATAGCCTTGGGGAAGCATATCCACAACCTAAACCCCACTTTTTTCCTAGGCGTCTCCAACATATTTGGTCTCGCCTCAGCTCTACTTCTCTACAAGGCAACCGGAGACGATATAGATGATGGTCTGGACGACATTTCCCCCGCGGCTGAAAAGCTTGTAGCGGAGCTCAAGGAAGCCGTCAAGAGATTGAGCACGGAGGATGCAGCGAGGCTCACATCCACCGACTGCCGCCAGGACCTCACAAAGGCTGCTAGGCTTGTCTGGAGGAAGACTGTAGAGGCTTTCTACGAGAACCACGGCTACTCGGCTGGAGAGCCCTTGCGGCCGGACCACCTGGCCGTCCAGCTCGCCTTCGCCTCGAGCATCCTTCGCGAGGCGGCGATGGCTCTTGCGAGGGATGATAGGGAGGAGGTGGTAAGATACCTCAAACTGTTTAGCCGTTTTGCCTCGGCCCACCTGATACCGACGGCGAGGGGCTGTACGAACGGGTTCACAGCCCTTATTACAGAGCTTACCGAGTACACCAACGAGTTAGTCAGGCCACTCCTGGTGGAGGAGATAAGCAGGCTGAGGGAGGCTGGAGAGGCCTAGCGAGCCCCTACTATACTTTTATCCCCCTTGTTTTTTAGCTAGCCTCAGCATTGCAACCGCTCCTCCTCCATCCGCTAACAACGCCACGGCAGCACCCGCCCACACGGGCAGACTTGCCATAGCAATGTTCCCAACACTCCACCCCAGCCCCATGGCGAAGTAGACCACGCCAAACCCCAGCCCCCTCAGGCGTGGTTCAAGGGAGTCTGCCACTAACGACCGGAAAACACTCTGGAACCCGCCCATGGCCACGCCCCACAGTATGGCTGCCAGGGCTAGCGGTGCGCCCAGTAGCACTGCCAGGCTTGACGCCGCCGCCACAAGGGGGACGAGGGCGACTACACCGCGTGTGACCTTATCGTAGGCGACTCCCAGTGCGATTGCGGCCAGGGCGTCGACAAGCATAGCCACAGCGTAGGCCCCTGCTATCAAAGAGGTGTCAACACCCTGAACGCTGTACCTGAAAGAGGCGTGGATCCAGTGGATGAACCCCGCCATGGAGAGCCCAGCCGCAGCGGCCAACGGCACCACCTTCACAAACGGCGGATGGCCTCCATGCGGCTTCTCGGCAGACTTTAGACTAGGGTAGAGTATGTAAGCGAGGATGAGTAGAAGCAGGGAGACGAGGGCGGGAACCCCTAGAAGCGTGAAGACGCCACTATACCCAAAACCGCTGGAGAGAGCCGCCATAACCAGCAGTGGCCCCAAGATAGCCCCCACCTGGTCCATGGCCTCGTGAACCGCATAAACAACCCCCCGGCCCAGCCCCCCAGAAACCTCGGCTAAAATAGCATCTCTAGCAGGAGCCCTCAACCCCTTACCAGCTCTCTCCACGAGAACCAGGAGGAAAGCCTCCTCCCACCTTCCCGCAAATGCGAGGAGGGGGACTGCAACCAGGTTGACAGTATAACCTAGAAACACCAGCCCCCAGTATGCGCCGCTAGACCCTAGCCTATACGCGAGCAAGCCCCCGAAGAGCCGCGCAACATAAGCAACAAGATCACCCACGGAAACAGCAGCAGCAACAGCAAGCCCAGCCTCAAGAAACTCCAGATAAGGCCCAACAACACCCCGAGCACCCTCATAAGTCAAATCAGCAAACAGCGAAACCAAGCCAAGCAGCACAAAAACCACAACCCCCCTAGACACCACAATTACACCCCAGGAAAACCATAACACACCCACAAGCAACAAAACCAATAAGGAGGGCCCGTAGCTCAGCCAGGACAGAGCGCCGGCCTTCGGAGCCGGCGGTCCCGGGTTCAAATCCCGGCGGGCCCGCCACAACATCTTCTACGCCATCGTTAACATCGGGAGGGATGAATTAAACCTGTAAAATCTCAGACTATGGATTATGCCTCTTCAGCCTTGATAATCACGTGATAGAATAGTTACCCACCTTTAGATTTTAAGGATTAACTTTTAGCCATGGTACTCGTCTAAAGTCCTCATCGAATGTGAGAATTGTATCTACTCCATAGTGTTTACATGTTAAGGCTATAATGGCGTCTCCTGGAAGCAATTTATACTTAATCATTGTCTCGTGTATTTCATTTATAGTTGCCTTATCTTGCAGGATTATTACGTTATAATCAGATAGCAAGCGGCGTAGAGTAGCTAACTCGTCTTTGACAGGTTCTAAGCCGTATTTTCTTATTATTTCTCGTATTTGATGTATACCTCTGGCTCCATAGTGCTTGCTTAAGTATATCCTCACAAGAATGTATGAGGCCTCCTCTATTGTCCTAAGACTAGTATATACTTCATCGCTACTGGATAGGGCATCAATGACCAGGTCTGATTTCGGCTTTACATCATGTAGCAGGTAGACTAGAGCGTTAGAGTCGACGTATATCAAAGATGCTCGGCCTCCTCTACCGCCTCCTCTAGGAGTTCTGCGTCTACACGGCCCAATGCACCCCGATACCTCTCTAGTATCCTTCTCCTCTCCTCTACATCAATTATCTTAACGAGAAGCTCCTTGTTCTCCTCCATGTCAAGCGGCTCCTCAGGCACCAATACGCCGCCCTTATATCTCACTCTAACTACCTTGGACACTCTTTGCACCCAACCTAATCTTATAGGCTATCTAGCCAATTAGCCTTTCCCGAAAAGCTGGATGTCTCCAGATTATCATAATTGATGCCCTAACTGATAATAGCTCGTGAAGAGTGTTTGCAAACCATGGTTTCCGCTGGAAACGTCGTTTATATGTCTCGGGCCTTCGGAGCCGCTGGGGTCCCGGGTCTCTAATCCCGGCGGGCCCGCCGCTAGACCTATATATAAACTATCTCCCCCCTAGGAGGAGGCTATAACTTATAAACCTAGGCAGGAAAACGAGTAATTCCCGATTTCACTACTAATAATCCTAGCCGATAATTTCTCGGGAGACTAGGGAATAACTCTTAGCCACGGAACTCGTCTGAAGTCCTCGTCGAAAGTAGAAATTGTGCTTATGCCATGTTTGAGTGCGGCTACTGCTATTAATGCATCATTAGGTAGTAGTCCATAGCTTTCTATAATGTCTAAGAGCTCCTCGATGTTAGTCTCCGTCGTTATTAGGTTGAAGAAGGAGAGGAGGGGTCTTATATCTTCCTCTAGGAGGTTATTAATCCTCTCATCTTGCTTGATAATTAGCTCTCTAAGCTTATAGCGGGGGACATCTAATGCAAGTCTTAAGTAAATGTATATAGTCTCGCTGACTACTATTCCCGTAATGAATCCTTCCCACTCTCCGTTAATTACCTTCTCTACTAGGGTTCTTGCCTTATCATCTCCGGCCAGATACTTTATTAGTACGTTAGAGTCATAGAGGACCTTCAATCTCTGCCTCCTCTATAACCCTCTCAACATCTTCAGGTTTGACTCGAGGATTCCTTCTCTTGAGAATCCCAAAGAGTTTTCTTACTGGCTTCTTAATTGATACTAGCAGAACCTCGCCTTCTTCTAGATCCAAAGGTTCGAGAGGTTTGAGAACTCCATTCTCATACTTCACTCTAATAACCTTAGACATATCCTAGCCCTAAGCATAAGCTTAGGGTGTTGAGGCAATAAGCCTTTCCTATAGGCTGGATGTTTCCAGATTATCATCATTGGGTATCTTGTACGATTATCATTAGCGAAACACGTTTGCAAACCATGGTTTCCGCTGGAAACGTCGTTTATATGTCTCGGGCCTTCGGAGCCGCTGGGGTCCCGGGTCTCTAATCCCGGCGGGCCCGCCACTTAAGCGTTTTGCTAGATCCTCTTCAAGCATACAATGCATCATATTGCTCCTAATTTGTTTTTGTTAATATAACCAGATAACCAGTTTTCCAGAAACTCTCAGCACAGCAGTTGTCTCGAAGAACTATATGCTGATAAATACAATAAATAATCTAAGTTAGAGACTGCAAAAGGCTCTTCAGCCTAGCTACTTTCCCGCTTTTCTGCAAGCTTCCGATAACCCTTTAACTCCCTTCAAGCCCCCCTCAACATGGTGTAATGGTAGACTCTACAACTGCTAATGGTTTCAGAGGGCTTCCTTTTGGTCTGGAATATCTGTGTCCTTCTCATACAGCCTCCAGGCTGGTTCTATCTGAAGACTCTCATAAAATCAATAATAGTAGTCCTTTAATGTTTTCTGAAGTCTTAATGGCGGCTTGTGTGGGGCTGGAAGTTAGAAGCTAGTTCTCTACTAGCCCTTCTTAATTTAAGGTCTGAGCATTTCGATTTTGGCTATGTTCCAACGTGTCTACGGGATAGAGGCTTTGATTTAATGCATATCCATGCCATAGTTCTTATAAGTTGTAGCCATATAATATCCTACATGGTGTGTCTACCGTATGGGTAGGTATGTTACTGTCTCTGCTAAGGTTAGGAGGGAGCTTCTAGAAGAGGCTAAACGGTTGAACATTAACGTCTCCGAGCTTATAAGAAGGACCCTCGAGGAGGAGGTGCGCCGGCGTAAATTAGTGGAGTTAGAGAGAAGGCTAAAGAGGAAGGGCAATATACTAGCTAAGATAGATGTGGATGAAGTAGTGAGGCTGATCCGCGAGGATAGGGAGGCGAGATGACGAGACCCACTTACTTGTTTGATGCATCAAGCATCGTTAGGGCACTTAGAGAGGTTAAACTAGTGCCACTGGGTGGGCAAGCAATACAGTGGCTAACAGTATATGAAGTTCTCAATGCCTTCTGGAAAGAGGCTAACCTGCTACATAGGCTTGATCCAGAGGAGGCTGGCTCCCTGGTCAGCGACTTTACGGAAGTAATCCGTGAAATGGTCGTACTCGAGCCCAGGGGTCTCGAGCAAAGTATATTCCGAATAGCGGTCTCCAAGGGGGCAACAATTTATGATGCGTCTTATATAGCCTTAGCCGCAAAATATAACCTAGTGCTTGTAACAGAAGATCAAAAACTCTCTCGTATTGCGAGTGACACGGTAAACGTAGTAAGTTTAAATGACCTTGCGTGATGTAATCCTATTAGCTTCTTCCCCAACTCTATTAGACTCATAATTAATGTTTACTTTAAGACTCTAGAACTTGCTGAGCAGGGTTGCTCTCTTCCACATCTCGAGGATCATCACTAGTGTGAGGCTTGCGCAATACAGGCTCACTTTACCGCTAATGGATCCAATCGGTCTCCGAAATACCCTATAATATTACTCTTCACATGCTTCTCATCGTAGTAAGAACCTTCTCCTCATCTCATCTAGGCCAACATGGGCTTTAGCAGTTTGAATGCTCTATAACTAACTATGTAACTAATATGGAAGGGTCTTGGGCACTCTAAAACCTCTACCCTCAAAATATTACATTATAATATTACATTATCATAAAATAATCATTGAGGAGTATATATCGCATTCTTCCAAGCAATCATGCAATCTTAACATTTATAGCGTGGGTCTACGGAGCTGGTGGTTCCAGGCTCCGAATCTCGACGGGCCCCGCCACGACTTAGCTATCTTCTTAGCCCTCCTGTAAGCTAGCTTGGTGGCGTAGGCTTTGTGTGGGAGTCTTATGAGGGTTAAACCCTCGCTTCCCTCCTCCCTCCTCGGTGCATCTCGTGGCTGCGGTGTACTCAACCGCCTCCTGTCTACAGGGTAGCTCTTATGAGGTGAGGCGGGCTTCACTAACCTCTCGGCGAAATGGGAGTGTAGTCGCTACCGAGGCT
Source organism: Aeropyrum camini SY1 = JCM 12091 (assembly GCF_000591035.1). NCBI lineage: Archaea > Thermoproteati > Thermoproteota > Thermoprotei > Acidilobales > Acidilobaceae > Aeropyrum > Aeropyrum camini. Next base: position 1,594,578 of record NC_022521.1, read on the forward strand.
ACAGGCCTTGGGTTTTGTCTAGGGAAGACTGTAGGCTAAGCGCTATACCCTACTTAGATCATATAGGCTAGGTAGGCGTAGATACTCATAGTGGAAGCCTGCGACTCTTAGCTGCTCGGCGTTTTGGGATGTGATGAGGCCGCTACTGAGTCATCGGCGCTATGAACGTTGGCGAGCTGGATTATGTATGCTGCAGAGTAGGCTTTTAATATTGGCCAACTATTAGCGAAAAAGGGGAAACCCTTGAATCTACGTCTAACTAAGCCTTTTAAGGTGTGTGTACTGCTTATTGTAATACTTGTTCTTGCCATTCTAACACCCACGATAACTTATATACATGAACACAACAATAGATTAGACTCTATTCAGAGAACAGCGCTCTACGGTGCTTATGAAGAGAGTAAACGGTTAGCCCACCTCGGCACCTGGCTGTCTCTCCTGAGAAACGATCTAGAAAAATACGATTGTAACTTTACACACTTTGAAGATTCAGAGCCTGGTAAAGCCGCAATGTACAAAAGCATGCTTGAGGACGAAAGGGACGCTCTAGTCGAACTCAATAGGTACTTACAGATAGCCTACTCGGGAGCAGGCTTAGAAATGCCCTTCGAGTTAAGGGAGGGATTTTTGAATATGGAGACCTACCTTAATGTATTAATATTAGACATTGTTAGAAACCATCTCAACTGCTCTCAACTACCTGACACTCAGCTGTCAGAGGAAATTGATAAAGTCTTTCAGGATCTCAAAGAAGAATTGTATGCCTTTTCCAATGGTAAGAATAACCCCCCGTTTACAGGCGTGAGCAGGGAGGTTGCCTCAGAGATATTTAATCTCTCTAAAAATCTCATTTCACTAGGTTAAACGGCGAATCATTCACACAAGTAATATCAAACCCGAGCGGAAATGTTTGAAGGAGCTTATTGAGACGGGTAAATTAGGCTGGAAACTATTTTACACGAGATATTAATGCTATTCCGGAGCCTCCTAAAGCCCTATGTCTTCTTTTCTATGCGTTAGCTCTAACACTAAGATATCAAGCGATAAAGCATTATTTAAAACTAGCTTTAGACAGGTATCTTTTTCCCGATTTTTATAACCATAAGTAACACTGCGGCCTTGACTAAATTAAGTTAAAAAAGGCTAGAGCTAGAATTTTCGAGGAGAGGCATCAGGTATAAAGCGACAATAGCTAGGCTAGATAAGCCAGGCAGCCTAGAGTTCAGACGGACCCCTAACATTGACGAGGCGGCATACATACTATTGACCCCCGGATACTCAGGAACCCCCGAGAGCCTCCTAAAGAAGCTGGGAATAGAGAAGCCGCTAATAGCAGGCGAAGCCTGGGAAAAACGTCACCGAAGCAAAGCTACGGTTAGCACAAGAAAACCCATATTTGTTCATGATAACTACAAAT